>NZ_CABSXI010000008.1:0-60199 GCF_902481605.1 uncultured Oribacterium sp.
ACATGGATAAGTGGTAGAGATAAATCTTATCCAGCTGACAAAGCTCCAAATCAATAAATCTTCTTCTTTCCTTTGGCCCGTTTTTAATCAAGGACAGATCCTCCGGAGAAAAAATAATGATATTTCCCAGACCGAAAAGCTCGGAGCTTTTCTTCACCGGAAATCCGTCTATAGCCACTCCCTTACTTTTATTTTTCTTTAGGTGAATGTCTATCCGGTGGGAAATTCCCTTTTTCTTCAGGATCATTTTTAAATGGGCTTCCTCCGCCCCGAAATGAATCAATTCTTTATCCTTACAAAAGCGAAAGGACTTTCCGGTGCTGCCAAAGAAAATGGCCTCCAAAAGATTGGTCTTCCCCTGGGCATTATCTCCGTAAAGGATATTGTTCTTCTCTCCCAGAGGAAGCTTCAATTTTTCTATATTTCTATAATTTTGTAATTCTATGGATTCGATAATCATCCTACGGCTTCCGCATTAAAGTTAACCGGTAAAATCATGTAGTTGTAGCTTTCCTCCTGATCCCGAATAAAGACGGGAGAGCGGGAAATAGTAAAGTACAAATCCACCTCTTCCTCTTCAATATTCTGAAGAGCATCCATCAGGTAAGTAGGATTAAAGCCGATGAGTAGATCCTTTCCTTCCTGCTGTACCGGCATTTCCGCATCCATCCTTCCGATGTCGGAAACAATTTTCAAAGATAGGCTCTGGTCTTCAATTTTTAAAATCAAAGGCTGCTTATCATTGTCTCTGGCCAGGATTCTGGCTCTGTCGATATTTTCCAAAAATTGCTTACGATTTAAGCGAATCTTGGTTTCGTAATCGGAGGACAACATCTGGCGAACATGGAAATATTCTCCCTCCACCAGCTGGGTTACCACGATGGTGTCTTCAAAGGAAAATTGCAGATACTGCTTGGAAAAGCAAATCTCCACCTTATCCTCCAGCCCTCCGCTGATAATCTTGGAAAGCTCGGACAGAACTTCCTTGGGAACAATGGCGGAGCAGTTGTCATAGGACTCGGAAAGCTCGGTCTTTCGAATGGCAATTCTATGTCCGTCCAAGGCGGTAATGGAGAATTGATTGTCGATAATTTCGAAATATTCTCCTGTCATCTTCTTATTATTCTCCCCCGAAGCGGTGGAAAAAATAGTCTGATTAATCATGTTTCTTAAACTCAGTTGAGAAATCTCTACAATTTCCTGTTTCTCTACGGAAGGAAGGGAGGTAAATTCTTCAGGATTTCTGCCCATGATTTTAAAGACGGACTTTTCACACTGAATGGTACAATTTCCGTTTTCCTCCGTACTAAGAAGAATATTCTTTCCTTCCGTCTGGGGCAAACGCTTGATAATCTCTTGGAAAAGTCTTGCCTCCAGGGCAATCTTTCCCGGCTCCAGTATGTCTCCCGGACAAATGCTTTCTATTCCAAAATCATTTTTGTTTCCTGTTAAACGAATCTGCCCCTCAGTGGCATCCACCAGGATGCACTCCATAATGCTCAGGGTGGTTTTGGAAGCAACAGCCTTCCCTACCACTTGCAGGGTGGAAAGCAAATCATTTTTTTGAAAAGATAATTTCATAGGAGTCCTTTCTTTTTATTCTGTAGAAGCTTTTTAAAAAGCCGCTAAATTTTATTCTTCACAAATATCGCTTTTGAGCCTCGCGATATTTTGTTTTTGTTCTTTCTTTTTCTCTAGTAGTGTTATTAGGGTCTGTGGAAATGTGTAATTGCCAAAATCTCTTGATTTTTCAATCCTCCAAGCCTTCTTTTTTTCTGTGGAAAGGGAAAGGATGAATTGGGGATTAGGGAGAGATTTTTTTCCGTAAAACCTCTATTGTGGATTGTAATTGTTCATTTGTGGACAATTCCTTGGATATCTTGTCGCAACCGTGAATGATGGTGGAATGGTCTCTTCCTCCCAGTAGCTCTCCCACAGTATTTAAGGGAATACTGGTCATTTCTCGACAAAGGTACATGGCAATCTGTCTGGGAATCACGATTTCCTTATTCTTTCTTTTGGAAACAAGGTCGGAAAGACTCAGGCCGTGATGCTCCGCCACCACCTCGATAATCCATTTTGGAGTAAGCTCCTTTTTCTCCGCCGGAGTAATATTGTCCTTTAAAAGTTCCTCGGCAAGACTTAGGGTAACGGGCTGTTTAATCAGGCGGGACTTTGCCACCACCTTGGTTAAGGCTCCCTCCAGTTCCCGGACATTGGACTTAATATTGTCTGCAATGTATTTGATGACTTCGTTGTCAATGTTGTAGCCTTCCAGTTCTTCCTTTTTCCGAAGAATCGCCATCCTGGTTTCCACATCCGGAAGCTGGATATCCACGGTGAGTCCCACCTCGAAGCGGGAGAGGAGTCGTTCTTCAATATTGTCAATCTTCTTCGGCGGCTTATCGGAGGCGATGATAATCTGTTTTCTATTATCATAGAGGGCATTGAAGGTATGGAAGAATTCTTCCTGGGTTCCTTCCTTACCGATAAGAAACTGAATATCGTCTATGAGAAGAACATCCAGTTCCCTATATTTTCTTCTGAATTCCGCCGGGGAAATGTTATTTTTATTACGGATACTGTCGACAAATTCGTTAATAAAGGTTTCGGAGGTAACATAGCGAATCTTGGCATTTTTGTTTTGTTGTAAAATATAATGGGCCACAGATTGCATCAGGTGGGTTTTCCCCAAACCTGCTCCTCCGTAAATATAGAGAGGGTTATACTGTTCTCCGGGCATTTCCGCCGCTGCCACACAGGCAGCATGGGCTAAGGCGTTGGAGGAACCTACTACAAAGCTGTCGAAGGTATAGCGAGAATTCAGGTTGGCATTTTTTAAGGCCTCCTCCAGTCCAGGCTGTTCTTCCTGATTTTTCTTTGGATAGAGTTCTTTTAAACCGTCCTCGTCGGTGAAGAGAATCTCGGTGTAGATGCCGGTAATTTCTAAGATAGAAATCTTTAGAGTATCGGTATAGCGCTTCCGAATCATACTGAGAAATTGTTTCATCTTTACCAGTATAATCAGTTGATCCCCGATAGAATCGTATAACTCTAAGGGAGCAATCCAGAGATCATAGGTTACATCCGGCATTTCATTTATTTCTCTGGTATGTAGGAGGATTTCTTCCCATTTTTCTTTTATGAGGTTAAAGTCTTTTGCCATTCCCAGACTCCTTAAAATCAACGACAAGGGGTTTCTCGTTATTTTTTCAAAAAAAAAGTAGCTTTTTTCTGAAAAGACAGTTCTTTTTATTTTACAGCAAGAGAGCCTCTTTCGCAAGTTCACATCCCTAAGGAAAGAAGAATAATTCTTTTCAAAAAATATAGAAAAAAGACAGAAGAATTATTGGAGTAAAGAATAAAAAAATAGCGAAAAAGAGTATAAATGGAGTATAAAAATAAAAGCTGTCCACAGAAGAAAGCTAAAAGAAGCCTTTTACCATAGGAAAAAAGAAAAATTATACACTTATCCACAGTTTATAAACAGTTTGTGGATAAGGTGAACAGATGTTTTTGTGGATAGAATTTGTGGATAAGTGCATAATTTTGTGGATAAATCCTGTCTTTACAGGATTTTCCGGCTTTATTTAGGGGATAAAGAGGGTAAGATATACACATTCCTTTCGAAAAATAAGTTTTTTTCAAAGGGTATTGACGATTTATAGCCCTTTCTATATAATAGTCTGCGATGTTTACCCAAAATTAGGAGTTTATTCGGGACCTTTCGGATAAGGACGAATAATTCCCGGAGAAACGATCGGTGGCTTCAGGCCATACACTAAAAAAAGGGAGGTGTCCGTATGCATAAGGGAAAAATGACTTATCAGCCAAAGACAAGACAGAGAGCAAAAGTGCATGGATTTAGAAAGAGAATGTCCACAGCCAACGGTAGAAAGGTTTTGTCTGCTAGAAGAGCTAAAGGTAGAGCAAGATTATCTGCATAATGCAGAAACATAAAGGAAGCTTTCTTGAAAAGCTTTACGGGTAATAAAAACTACCCTGTAGAATACAGAAATGAGGCCGCTGGAAAGCGGTCTTTCTTCAACCTTGGAGATAATTTATGAAGCGTTTTCCTTCCATGAAGTCAAATGAAGAGTTTCAGCATTGTTATAAAAAAGGAAAATCCTATGCCAATGCTTATTTTGTGATGTTGATAGTGGAAAACGGTTTAGACTATTCCCGGCTGGGAATATCCTGTTCCAAGAAGGTGGGGAATTCTGTAGTTCGTCATGGAATCAGTAGAAAGCTTCGAGAGATATTTCGATTACACAAAGAAATCAAAGAGGGGTTAGACATCGTTTTAGTCGTAAGACAGAAGGTAGCTTTTGCAAGCTATTCGGAATTGGAGATTGCTTATCTCGATTTATGTAGCAGGCATCATATACTTAGTAATGGAGAGAAGTTCTGAAATTCTGATTTTTTCAAAGGGAAAAGAAATCCCTATTATAATAGGAAGAAACTCGGATAGAAAATACGTTTTATCAGGAAATAAGTTGATAGAAATTGCGAAGCAGCTTATTCCGAAGGAGAGCTTTGATGAAAAAACTGATGTTAAAGATGATTCGTTTTTATCAAAAATTTTTATCTCCTATGAAGGGACATTCTCATTGTAAATACACACCCACATGTTCTCAATACGCCTATGAGGCCATACAAAAGCACGGGTGTGTGAAAGGACTATTGTTGGCAATCTGGAGATTACTGCGTTGTAATCCCTTTGCTAAAGGCGGATATGATCCTGTTCCCTAGAGATGAAGGGAGAAAAACTTGATTCAAAATCTGATTATTTTAACCAAAAATACATCCAATCTACCCTTGTTCGGGCCTATCTGGAACTTAATCGTAAGTGCTTTAGGTTGGATTATGAACTGGATTTACCTTTTCTTAGACGGAATCGGTATTCCAAACATTGGATTAGCCATCATTCTTTTTACTTTGGTAACTCGTATTTTGCTGTTCCCGACTTCTTTAAAACAGCAAAAATCCTCCAGAATGATGCAGATTATGCAACCGGAAATTCGTGCTGTACAGGAAAAGTATAAGAATAAGACGGATAACGCTTCCATGATGGCGCAGCAAACTGAGATGAAAGCCATTTATGAAAAGTACGGCACTTCTATGACTGCAGGGTGCCTGCCTTTGTTTTTACAAATGCCGATTATTTTCGCCCTGTATCGTATTATTATGAACATTCCTGCTTATGTTCCTTCCGTAAAGGCAGTTTATGAAAGTGTTTCCACTGCTATCGGAGGTTCTTCTGCGGCACAAAGTCTTCTGGACTTCGGAAAAGCTAATGGCATGGAATCTATTTTAAAGACCTTACACAACTTAGGTCTGGATGACCCCAGTAAGTATAATGCAGATGCAGTTCATAACTTCGTAATTGACTTTTTGTATAAGTTAAATCCTGCGCAGTGGGCCAAGCTTCCGGAAATTTTCCCCTCTGCTACCCAGGTAATTCAGCAGGCTGCAGCAAAGTCTACAGAGATTAACAGCTTTTTAGGCTTAAACCTTTCCACTGCCCCCTCTGCCTATGGATTTACCCCCAATATTTACTGGTTAATTCCTATTTTGGCAGGCTTAAGCCAATGGGCTTCTACCCTGCTGATGCAGAAGCAAACCATGCCTACAGCAACAGAGGAGGGAGATCAGTCCCAGCAGATGATGAAGAGCATGAACGTTATGATGCCTTTGATGTCTGTGTGGTTCTGCTTCAGCTTCGCTTCCGGAATCGGTTTATACTGGATTGCTTCTTCCGTATTTATGCTCTTACAGCAGTTGATTTTAAACTGGTACTTCGGAAAGAAGAGCAATGAAGAGCTTTTACAGGATGCTATGGCTAAGGCCAATGAAAAAAGAGCAAAAAAAGGCTTACCTCCCATTGATGAAAAGACCGTGGAAAACAGATTAAAGCTTATGCAGGCTAAGGAAGATTCTGAAGAAAAGAATCGTATGGAAAAGATTGCAAAGCAAAATCTGAAGACAAAAGAATCTACAGACTATTACAATCAAAATGCGAAAGAGGGATCATTAGCCAGCAAGGCAAACATGGTACAGCTTTACAATGAAAAGCATGAGAAAAAAGAGAAAAAGTAAAAAGCTTAGGGAGAAAAGCTATGGACAAGTTTAGAGTTTCTGCAAAGACGGTAGAAGAAGCGATTACGAAGGCAACCATCTCTTTAGGTTGTACATCAGACAGAATTTCCTACAATGTAATCGTACAGGGAAGCAACGGCTTATTTGGTATCGGGGCAAAGCCCTGGATTATTGAAGCCTGGGAAAAGGATGAAGCGGAAATCGCAAAAGAAAAAGCTGCAGTGGAAAAGCCGGTGGCAGTAGAGAAAGCGACATTTGAAAAGAAGGAAGCGGAAGGAAAGAGGGAAAGCTCTTCTGTAGATGAAAAAATGCAGTCTTCCGAGAAAAAAGAAGAAAAAGCTTACGAGGAAAATAAAACATTTTCCCATAATTCTTCTCAGGAAAAAAGAGAGAAGAAGTTTGAAAAGAGGGAAGGCTTTAAGGGCTTTAGCAGAGGAGGCTACGATCCTATCCCTGCGCCTATGTCTTCCGCTCCCGTAAAGAGAGAGGAAAAGTCCTTTGAAGGAAGAAGTTCTGAGAAGAGAGAACTTACGCCCCTTTCCGAAGAGGAGATTGCAGCGGTAACCAAGGCTGCTTTAGATTTCTTAAACTCTGTATTTCAGGGTATGGAAATGGAAGTGGAGCTTCAGACAGAATTTAGAAACAGCAGCAATGAGCTTTACATAAACCTTATAGGACCGGATATGGGCATCCTTATCGGAAAAAGAGGACAAACCCTGGATTCCTTACAGTATCTTTGTTCTTTAGTGGTGAATAAAAACCACGGAGATGAGTATCTTCGGGTAAAGCTGGATACGGAGGATTACCGTAAGAGAAGAGAGCAGACTTTGAGAAGTCTGGCTAAAAACATTGCCTACAAGGTAAAGAAAAATCGGAAATCTGTTCATTTGGAGCCAATGAATCCTTACGAAAGAAGAATTATCCATGCCGCACTGCAAAGTGACAGTCAGGTTTCCACAAAATCCGAGGGAGAAGATCCCTTCCGTCATGTGGTGATTTTCTGTAAAAATGGAGGAAAGTTCCAAAAGGATTTCCGCCATAAGGGAAACCGGATGAGAAGAGAGGACAGGAAAGAAGAAAAGAGAGAAGAGAAGGGCGAAGCATAAGATTTTCTTGCACCCCATGGAAGAAATAAGAAGAATAATTAGTAAGAAAATTCATTCGATAAGGGGAACATATTCAGTAAGAAGAAGTCGTTAAAAGAAGTCATCAAGTGTAATTTAAAGAATTGTGTGATATTTAAGCAGTAGAGGTCTGAAATAGGGAGAGTTAGTTCTACCCTTATTTCGGGCCTTTATTGTTTATCGAGTATATAAAGCTATTTAGCTTTATTTATCATTTCCTTCCTGGGCTTTTCATTGCATTGTAGTGCAAATCTTAGTAAAATACAGAATTGCTGAGGAGGTGAGGATTTGGAAAGTACCATTAGCGGAATTGCCACTGCATTAGTAGAAAGCGGAATCGGCATTATCCGGATTAGCGGAAATCAGGCTGTGGAAATTGCCGGAAAAATTTTAAGAACTAAGGGGGGAAGACCTTTAGATATCAAGGAAAGCCACCGGATTCGCTATGGCTTTGTTTTTGATGGCGAAAAGGAAATTGATGAGGTTTTGGTTTCCACTTTTTTAGCACCCAAATCCTTTACCGGAGAAGATACGGTGGAAATTAACTGTCACGGCGGAATCCTTTTGATGCAAAAGGTTTTTCAGGTCACTCTTAAGGCCGGAGCAAGACCGGCGGAGCCGGGAGAGTTCAGTAAACGTGCCTTTTTAAACGGACGAATCGATCTTTCTCAGGCGGAGGCAGTGGCGGATTTAATTGCTGCCAAAAGTGAGGACAGTATTCGCTCCTCTCTTTCTCTCCTACAGGGTTCATTGAAAGAGAAAATCAAGAGAATGCGGAGTAGAATCTTGGAGGATACCGCCTTTATTGAGGCGGCATTGGATGATCCGGAGCATATTTCCTTGGAGGGATTTTCGGAGCAGTGTCAAGGACATGTGGAAGAGATTCTTTCCGACATTCAAGAACTTCTAAAGCATCAAAGGGAAGGAAGACTTTTAAAGGAGGGAATTCAAACCGTTATTGTGGGAAAGCCCAATGCGGGAAAGTCTTCTCTTTTAAACTGTTTGGTAAAGGCGGATAAGGCCATTGTGAGCAATATTCCGGGAACCACCAGAGATACGGTGGAGGAGGATATTCGTATCGGTTCCCTTTCCCTTCATTTGATAGATACCGCAGGAATTCGGGAAACCGAGGATATTGTGGAAGAAATCGGCGTGAATCGGGCAAAGGAAGGAATCGAAAAGGCGGACTGCGTTCTTCTGGTTTTGGACGGAAGTCTTCCTTTAGAGGAGGAGGACCGAAAGATTTTAGCCCTTTTAGAGGGAAAAAAGGCTGTGGTGCTTCTCAATAAAATGGATAAGGAAAGTATTTTACAAAAAGAAGAGCTGGAAAAGCTTAGCGGTTTTCCTGTGCTTCCTATTTCTGCCAAGGAGGGAAGGGGCATGGAGGAGCTTGGCCAAAAGTTGGAAGAGCTTTTCTATACCGGAAGTCTTTCCTTTTCCACAGAAACGTATATCCATAGTGAAAGGCAGATTGCTGCATTGGAAGAAGCAAAGTCCGCTTTGGAATTGGTTTTGGAGGGAATCCGTCTTAAATTGTCCGAGGATTTCTTAAGTATAGATTTAATGGGGGCATACAGTGCCTTAGGAAGAATTCTGGGAGAGGATGTTTCCGAGGATTTGATCAATGAGATTTTTGCAAAGTTTTGCATGGGAAAATAGTAAAGAGGGAATATGGCATTTTTAGAAGAACAGGTAGATATTGTAGTGGTGGGAGCAGGGCATGCCGGAGTGGAGGCAGCCCTTGTTTCTGCTAAGCGGGGGCATAAAACCCTTCTTTTTACCCTGAGTCCGGACAGTATTTCCATGATGGCCTGTAACCCCAATATCGGCGGAAGCTCCAAGGGGCATCTGGTCAGAGAATTGGATGCTTTGGGGGGAATGATGGGAAAGGTCTGCGACCAATCCTTTCTTCAGTCCAGGATGTTAAATCAATCCAAGGGTCCGGCGGTACATTCCCTGAGAGCCCAGGCTGATAAGCAGGTCTATTCTCAGAATATGCGTCATCTTGTGGAAAATCAGGAGAATCTTCATATTCGTCAGGGAGAAATCGTTTCTCTACTGTGCAATGAGGAAAAGACGGAAATCCGTGGCGTTGTGAGCAGTACCGGAGCCAGATACTATGCCAAGGCAGTGCTGATTTGCACCGGAGTGTACTTGAACGCCCGCTGCATTTATGGAGAGGTTTCTGAAGAAACCGGGCCAAACGGTCTTCGAAGAGCTACAAAGCTGAGTCAGGCCCTTTTGGATTTAGGCTTTCGTTTGCAGCGTTTTAAAACCGGAACTCCTGCCAGAGTGGACAGAAGGTCTCTGGATTTCAGTAAGATGGAGGTACAGAAGGGAGATGTACCTGTGGTGCCCTTCTCCTTTTCCACAGATCCTGCCAGTGTTCAGATTCCTCAAGAGGATTGCTACCTGACCTATACCTGTGAAGAAGGTCACGAGATGATTCGGGAAAATATTGACCGTTCCCCCATGTATAACGGGGTAATCCAGGGAACCGGCCCCAGATACTGTCCTTCTATAGAAGATAAGGTGATGAAGTTTCCGGAGAAAAATCGGCACCAGATTTTCGTGGAGCCGGAGGGAAGATACACCAACGAAATGTATCTTTCCGGTCTTTCCTCTTCTCTTCCGGAAGACGTGCAAATGAGAATTCTTCGTACTATGCCGGGCTTTGAAAAGGCGGAAATGGTTCGGTGCGGCTATGCCATTGAATATGACTGCTTAAATTCTTTGGAATTGGAAAATACCTTGGAAACCAAGAAGATTTCCGGCCTGTATTTTGCAGGACAAATGAACGGTTCCTCCGGCTATGAGGAGGCGGCGGTACAGGGATTTATGGCGGGAATCAACGCGGTACAAAAGATTGAGGGGAAAGAGCCCTTTGTATTGGATCGTTCCGAGGCCTATATCGGCGTTTTGATTGATGACCTGGTGACAAAGGAAAACAAAGAGCCCTATAGAATGATGACCAGTAGAGCCGAGTATCGTCTTCTGCTTCGACAGGACAATGCAGACCTTCGCCTTCGGGAAAAGGGCTATGCGCTGGGTATGGTTTCCCGGGAGGAAATCAAGGCTACCAGGGAAAAGCAGGAAGCCATCCAAAAAGAACTTCGCCGTATGGAAAATACTTATATCGGAGCAAATGCGGAAAATAACAGGATTTTGGAAAGCATTCACTCTTCTCCTATCCAGTCCGGCATCTCTCTGAGAGAACTTTGTAAGAGACCGGAGTGTAATTATCAAAACATTGCTCCTTTGGATCCGGAAAGACCTTCCCTTTCTCCTTTTATACAGGAAGAAGTGGAAATCGAAATTAAATATGAGGGCTATATTAAGAGACAGATTCAGCAGGTGGAAGCTTTTAAGAAGATGGAGCGGAAAAAGCTGCCAAAGGATATCTGCTATCATGATATTCATAATCTCCGTCTGGAAGCCAGACAGAAGCTGGATATGATTCGTCCGGAAAATATGGGCATGGCTTCCCGTATCAGCGGTGTCAGCCCTGCGGATTTATCGGTGCTTTTGGTTTATCTGGAGAAGGAAAAGGAAAGAAGAAAGGAAGAGAAATGACCGAGTTTTTTCGAGAGAAGCTTTCCCATTTAGCAGAGAGCTTAGGACTTTCTTTAACAGAACAACAGCTTTTACAGTTCTATCAATATTATCAGATTCTGGTAGAAAAAAATAAGGTAATGAATCTTACCGCCATTACGGAAGAAGAAGAGGTAATTGTTAAGCATTTTGTGGATTGCCTGGCAATTTGTCAAATGAATGTTTCACGTGAAACATTTTCGGAATGGATAGAGGGAAAGGCTGTTATGGATGTGGGAACAGGGGCAGGATTTCCCGGTCTTGTTCTAAAAATTGCCTTTCCAGGTATTCAGCTTTCTTTAAGTGATTCCTTACAAAAGCGGATTCGATTTTTGGAAGAGCTGGTGGAAAGCCTTGGCTTAGAAGGGGTAAAATTTTATCACGGTCGGGCTGAGGATCTGGGACATGATAAG
The DNA here is from genome assembly GCF_902481605.1 of uncultured Oribacterium sp. Lineage (NCBI taxonomy): Bacteria > Bacillati > Bacillota > Clostridia > Lachnospirales > Lachnospiraceae > Oribacterium > uncultured Oribacterium sp. The sequence goes on from NZ_CABSXI010000008.1 coordinate 11,228, forward strand.
AGCTTGCGGGAACAGTATGATTTGGTAGTTTCCCGGGCAGTGGCAAATCTTGCCACTTTAAGTGAGTATGACCTTCCCTTTGTGAAGGTAGGAGGCTATTTTCTGGCCTTAAAGGGCAGAGAAGTGGAAGAAGAATTGGAGCAGGGAAAGAAGGCTATTTTCCTTTTAGGAGGAAAATGTGTGGAGAAGAAAATCTATACCCTGCCGGAAACCGATATGGGAAGAGCTATGCTTTTGATTCAGAAGATAGAGCCCTGCGGAAAAAAATATCCTAGAAAGGCGGGAACTCCGGCTAAGTCACCTCTTAGTTAGAGAAATATTATCAAGTGGAAAAGTTAAATGAAATAGAGGAAGAAAGCATTTTCCCAAAAGAACAGGAAAGGCTTTTGACAGAAAAAGAGCATCCCTATAGGGAGAGAAATAAGGGAATCATTATTCTTTTGATTACGACTGTGATTTGGAGTTTGGCCTTTATTGCCCAAAGTACCGCAATGGATCAGATTGGTCCCTGCGCCTTTGTGTTTTATCGGCACTTTTTATCCGGACTTTGCTTATTGCCCTTTGCCTTTTTAAAGCCATGCTCTAAGGAGGAAAAAAGAGCGGGAATCAAAGGGGGAGCCATTACCGGTATCGTACTGGGATTTGCCAGCGTGATTCAGCAAATTGGCGTCAAAGAAACCACCGTGGGAAAGGCAGCCTTTTTAACGGTACTTTATATTATCCTGATTCCGATTTTTGGCTTAGTTATCGGGAAAAAACCGGAAAAGAAAGTCTGGTTTTGTGCAATTCTGGCTTTGGTCGGGGTTTATTTTATTGCGATTAAGGCAGGAACGAAATTTACTATCGGCATAGGAGATACTTATATCATTCTTTGCTCGGTGCTTTATGCCGTTCAGATTATGCAGGTAGGACACTATGTAAAGAAGGTCAATATCAGCTGGTATATGTCCATACAGTTTTTAGCAGGCTCTTTGGTGGGATTACTGGGCTTTATTTTCTTTGAAAAGTTCTCTTTAATGAGTTTGAAAGCAGCCTTCCTTCCCATTGCTTATGCCGGTATTATGTCCGGGGCAGTGGCTTTTACTATGCAAAGCTATGCTCAAAAAAGATTGGAGGATACTCTTGCTTCCCTTCTCATGTCCACTACCGCCATTTATGCGGCGATTTGGGGATGGTTGTTTTTGGGAGAGTCTTTGGGGATTCGGGAAATCTTTGGCTGCATCATCATGACCATTGCGGTGGTTTATGCCCAGCTGCCGGAAAAGCGGAAAAAAAGAAGCTAGAATTTTTTATTTTTGAAAGAAGGATAGCAATGGAATAGCTGCTAAAAGAGATAGCTTAGCAAGGAAATAGATAGTAAAAAGTAGCGGGAAGATAAATTGACAGTAATATAGAGCTGGGCTAAAATGTTTCACGTGAAACAAAAGCGGAAATAGCAACATCACAAAAAGAAAGGCTAAGGGGACTTATGGCGAAGATTATTACAATTGCAAACCAAAAGGGGGGTGTGGGGAAAACCACCACCGCTGTCAATTTGGCGGCTTCCTTAGCGGAGGCAAAACAGAGAGTTTTGCTTTTGGACTTTGATCCTCAGGGAAATGCGGGAAGCGGTATTGGCGTCCGGGAGGAAGAAATCAGTATTTACCGGATTCTTAGCGGGGAATTTCCTATAGAAAAGGGCATTGTTCGGGAAGTTTTGGAAAATCTGGATTTTATTGCAGCAGACAGGAACCTTTCCGCCATGGATGCGGAGCTTGCAGAGGAAGAGAATAAAAATTTCTTATTAAAGGAAGTTTTGGAGAATATTCAAAAGGACTATGATTATATCTTTATTGATTGTCCTCCCAGCTTAGGTACCCTTACGGTAAATGCTTTAACGGCTTCTCATTCCGTACTGATTCCTATTCAGTGTGAATACTATGCATTGGAAGGACTTAGCCAAATGACGGAAACCATTTCCATGGTAAAGGATGCCCTAAATCCGGATTTAACAATCGAGGGCATTTTATTTACCATGTATGACAGTAGAAACCTCCTGTCTCAGGAGGTGGTTAAGGCGGTGCAGGAGCATTTTTCAGATCCTATCTTCAAGACGATTATTCCCAGAAATGTTCGTCTGGCAGAGGCCCCCAGCCACGGACTGCCTATTTCCCTGTATGACAACAGTTCTACAGGAGCGGAGGCCTATAGAAAGCTTGCAGCAGAAATTCTGGAAAAAGATATTGCGTATTAAAAACTTGCAGTGGAGATTCTGAAAAAGGATATAGCATATTAAAAACTTGCAGCGGAGATTCTGGAGAAGGACAAAGCGTATTAAAAGCTTGTAGCAGAGATTTTTGCAAAGAATATCATTTACTAAAGTTTAGAAAAATCGGAAAATCAGGAAAGAACAGAAGCTTAAATATAGATTTCAGCCGGATAGAGAAAGGAAGGGAAGGACATGGCAAAGCACGGTTTGGGAAGAGGGGTGGATACTCTTTTTGCCGGAAAGAAGGATGGACGGGAGAAGAAAGAGGAGCAGGCAATGGTGAAGCTTTCTCTGATCCAGGCCAATCCAAAGCAGCCCAGAAAACAATTTTCCCAGGAAGAGTTAGAGGAACTTTCTCAGAGTATTAAACAATTTGGTGTATTACAGCCCTTACTGGTAAAAAAGGAAGGCCCTCTCTATGAAATTATCGCCGGAGAAAGAAGATTCCGGGCGGCAAAGATGGCCGGTCTTACGGAAATTCCCGTATTGATTCGAGACTATGACGAAAAGCTCAGTAAGGAAGTCGCTATCATTGAGAATATCCAAAGAGAAGACTTAAATGCGGTGGAGGAAGCCATGGCTTACCAAAGTCTACTGACAGAATATCATTTGAGTCAGGAGGAGTTGGCGGAAAGGGTGGCGAAAAAGCGTTCCACCATTGCCAACAGTCTTCGTCTTTTAAAGCTTGAGGAAGAGATTTTAGAATATCTCCGACAGAACCTTTTGTCCGAGGGACATGCCAGAGCCTTGCTATCTGTGGAAAATAAAGAGAAAAGAATTTCTCTTGCCAAGGAATGCGTTGAGAAAAAGTGGAGTGTCCGGGAAATGGAAAGACGGGCTAAAGAAGAAAAAACTCCGGCGGAAAGGCAGGAAAAGCCCAAGAATTTAAGCTCTCAGTGGAAAACCATTGTTCACGGCTTGGAAGAGAAAATGAAGGAACATCTGGGGACCAAGGTAAAAATTACAGCAAAGAACGAGGATAAGGGTAAGGTAGAAATCGAATATTACTCGAAGGAAGATTTGGATAGAATCACCCGGATTTTAGAGGGAAGGGGAGAAGAATAAATGGAAGTATTGTTACAGCATGGTAAATTGGTCTTCGTACTGGTTTCCACATTGATTTCGCTCGTTTCTCTCTTTATCGCCCTGAAGGCGGAGGCCAAGTATAAAAAGCTTTATCGCCAGTATGATTATTTCATGCGGGGGAAGGATGCGGAAACTCTGGAGGATTATTTTATTGAGCTGCAGAGGCATGTGGAAAAGCTGGAAGACTTGGAAGAAGAACAGCGGGAAATGCTTAAGATTTTACATAAGAATATCAGACGTTCCTTCCAAAAATGGGGTATCATTCGCTATAATGCTTATGGTGGCATGGGAGGAAACCTCTCCTTTGCCTTGGCAATTTTGAATTATGATAACAGCGGCTTTATCTTTAACTCCGTTCATGCCAAAGAAGGAGGCTTCCTCTATATCAAAGAGGTGGAGGAAGGCAGCACTTCCGTTGAGCTTGGAGCCGAGGAAAAGCTGGCCTTGGAAGAGGCCTTAGGCTATAGGAAGAAGCCCCAGACTTAGGAAAAGAGCTAAATCAGGAAGAAGGGTTAAACTTTGTTAAAACGACTAGGAGAAAGTAAGCAGAAGTTTTGGAATAAAAGAAGAAGCAGAGCTTTGGTATTGGGCGGCATTTTTTTTGTCGCTCTGCTTTTTTATTTCTTCCATTCTTATCGTTCCATGGATCAAAACAATAGAATTTATGCCAACATGGGAAAAAGCAAATTACCGGTGCTTCATGTGCTTTCCTCCGGAAAAGAAATCAATCCTCTCTATGGCTATTTGCAGGAAATGGATGATGCCTTTGTACGGGACAGCTTAACCTTACTTCCGGAAAACAGGCAGTGTGAATTGATTTTGGAGGAGGGAAAGTCCGCCCCCAAGTCTGTGCATTATGATATTCGTTCCCTGGATGGGACGGAGCTTTTGGAAAAGGACCAGGAAGGAAGCTTGCAGGAAGAAGGGGGAAGGGTTCACATTATCCTTCCTATCCAAAACTTGATGAAGGAAGGAAAGGAGTACCTTCTTCGTCTACGACTGGACCTGGGAGAAAGCAGCGTCTATTACTACACCCGTGTTTTATTGGGGAAGGAGGATATGGGACAGGAAATCCTGAGCCTTGCGGAGGATTTTACCAGAAAAAGCTTTTCCAAGTCGGAGGCAAAGAGCCTTAGCACTTATCTGGAAAGTGACGATACCATGGACAACAGTTCTCTTGCCCATGTGAATCTGCATTCCTCCTTCCAGCAGATAACCTGGGGAGACAGCGGCATGGAAATGGACGGGGAGCCGGAGATTCGTTTGAAGGAGCTGGACGGCACCATGGCATTAGTGCAAATCCAGTATGCCTCCAGAGCCACGGATCAGGACGGCAATGTGCACCGTTTCTTCAATGAAGATAACTATGTAATGCGTTATGATCCTCAAAGAATTTTCCTGATGGACTTTGACCGAAGAACCAAGGAGCTTTTTGACGGACAGAATTATCGTTACAAGGATAAGAAGATTTTACTGGGTGTGGGGGAAAAGAGCGATATTGAGGCCCTGCAATCCGCTACCAAAAATTTCTATGCCTTTACCGATAAGAACACCCTTTACCGTGCCGACGGGGAGGGAAAGGGCAATATGAATCGGATTTTCTCCTATTCCGAGGGGGAGAAGTCTGTGGAGAAGGAAAGCTTTACTCACGGCATTCATATTTTGAGTGTGGACACCAACGGGGATGTGGATTTCCTGGTATACGGCTATATTCGAAGAGGCCGGCACGAGGGCTATACCGGCATTGTCTTTTACACCTATGACAATTCGGAAAATACGGTGGTGGAGAATTTCTTCCTGCCCCTGAAGGCCAGCAAGGAAAAGCTGGAGGAAAATATTCAAAACCTTTCCTACTATGCAGACAACAGGATGTTCTACATTTTCTTTGCAGGCAGTATTTACGGGGTGGACACCAACAGTTTTGAAGTCATTACTCTGGCTACCGGACTTTCGGAAAATGATTTTTCTTCCAGCAACAGTAAACAGTTTATTGCTTATGGAGAAAAGAACAATGACGGAGAACTACATAGGGAAATTGCCTTTCGAAATCTCCACGGAGATAAGAATTTAAGCATTTCCGAAGACGGAAAACGACTGAAGGTAATCGGTTTCCTGGGGGAGGATTTCCTCTACGGCTTACAGGATAGCGACAAGGATCAGATTTGGAATCCCCAGGGGGAGGTGCCTGTTTCAGAGATTCGCATTGTGGGGGAGGATATGAAAACCAAGCTATCCTATAAAAAAGATGGTCTGTACTTTGCAAATTTCAGCTTGGAAGGGAATCAGCTTCGCTTTGATGAATATCAATTTCAGGACGGGGAATATCAGTATGTGGGGAAGGACAGCCTGCTTTCCAACAAAGAAATCAAAGATGAAAGAAAGATTTCTCTGGAATCCAAGGTTCTGGGAAATATCGGAAAACTGCAGTATCTTCCCATGGTAGGTAAGGCGGTTAGCCAGTTTAGCCTGCATTACCCGGAAAAGTTCTCTATTGAAAAGGCAGGCTCTATTGAGCTTCCGGGAGATACCAAGGAAGAGAATATACTTTTCTCCGCCTATAGCCTGGGGCATTATCAGGGAGAGTTCTCCACCATGGAGGCGGCCTATAAGAAGATTTATGACCAGTTCGGTTATGTGGTGGATCAGAAGGAACGAATCGTTTGGAATAGAACGGATCGTCCCAATACCGCTAACCTGAAGATTCAGGAAGAGGAAATCAGCAATTTTGTTTCCCAGATCCCGGAGCTTCGAAGAGCCATGGACTATGATAACGGCGTGCTTCTGAACCTCTATGGTATGGATCTGCACGCGGCCCTCTACTATGTGGGCAAGGGCTATCCTCTGATGATTCGTATGGAGGATCAATGGGAGCTAATCAGCGGCTACAACAACAGCTTTATTACCGTATACACCCTTGGGGGCAGCAGCATACCCAGAAATATCAGTAGAGAAGAAGCCATCGCCAGATATGAGAAGGTACATAATGCCTTTTACGGGTATTTGAAGAAGTAGATGTAAAAGGGCTGTGAAAATCAAAATAGTCAAGCTTTCGTATATGCATTAATAGGTCTAAAACCGGGGCACGCTCTCGCTAACTTCGCCTTCGCAGGGGTACTAAGCGAAAAACTGCATTCCATTTGTTTTTCGCAAGTACCCGCGGGCTCAGATTACCCCGGTTTCAGACCTATTATGCATATACGCTGTTCTTCTATTTTACAACCCCTTTTATATCTCTTAGCGCAAAATCATCTTGAATGGGTAGGATGAAAAAAGGAGCTGTAAAATCAAAATAGTAAAGAATTTTCGGCAATATAGGTCTGAATATGGGGTAGTCTGAGCCTGATACTTGCGAAAGGCCGGTGAAGTGAAGGACTGTAAAATCAATAATTGAAGCGAATAATACAGTGTGGGGCTATAATAGCCCGCCGGTACATGTAGCAAGCCTTCGAAAAGAAGAACTGTAGAAATTCAAAGCCAAAGCGACGGAAGCTGTATGGATATGAAAGAGGGTAATCTGAGCCCGTCGGTACTTGCGAAAAACACAGGTACTGTGTTTTTCGCTTAGTATCCGCTACGTGGCGAGGTTAGCGGGAGCGTGCCCGATTTCATATCCATACAGCTTCGAAGCGTAGCCTTTTATCATTCTACAGTCCTGCACTACGAAGGCGAAGTTAGCGAGAGCGTGCCCGGTTTTAGACCTATTAATGCATATACAGCTTATTTAGTTCACTTATATCCCTTTTATTTACTCGCAAAACCTGCAAAACACGGACTTTTGTTTTTCCCTCCACTCCGGATCCAGGTTATCACTGATTTCTGCAAACTCATCCAAGCTAAGGGTCTCTCCTCTTACATTTTCCGGATAGGAAAGGGCGGAGAGTACGCTTTTAATGACTTCCTTATCTAAGGAAAGACCGGCGGAGAGGGCATTCACCAAAGTCTTCCGTCTTTGCATAAAGGAAGCCTTAATAGTCTTAAAGAGATACTCCGGATTCTCACATTCGACAGGGGATTCCTTGTAAATGGAGAGGTGAATCACCATAGAGCTTACCTTTGGACGGGGAATAAAGCAGTGGGGGGGAACTTCCTGCACAATCTCCGGCTTACTGTAGTACTGCACCGCAAGGGATAAAGCACCGTAGTCCTTGGTACCGGGGCCGGCCTGCATTCTCTCCGCCACCTCCTTTTGAACCATGACGGTGATGGAACTTAGGGGAAGCTTCTTTTCCAGTAAGGAGAGTAAAATGGGGGTGGTAATATAATAGGGAAGGTTTGCCACTACCTTGACGGAGGAAAAGCTTGGATATTCCTTTAGGAGCTCTGTAAAATCCACCTTCAAAACGTCCTGATGCAGGAGGCGGAAATTCTCCTTGCCGGCAAGATTCTCCTCTAAAATAGGAATCAACTTATCATCAATTTCAATGGCAATCACCTGTCCGGCATGCTCGCAAAGGGCTTCCGTTAAGGTTCCGATTCCGGGACCGATCTCAATCACCAAATCTTCTTTCTGAATCTTGGCATGTGAAATAATATGATCCAATACGGATGCATCAATTAAAAAATTCTGACCGAATTGCTTCTTGAACTGGAAGTTCGTCCTTTGCAATACCGCAATGGTTTCTTTGGAATCTACAAGCTTTGCCATCTTTATACCCCCCTAATTTTTCTGTGTAAAATCTTGCCATATTTTCTCTTGGAAAGCAAGAAGAGGAAATTGACGTATCATCCAATATATAATACAATGTATTACACTTGAAAGGAGGGATGAGATGACAATCTCTTTAAGATTAAATGAAGCAGACTCTATGCTTTTCAAAAAATATGCGGAAATGAATGGAATCAGTGTTTCTGAATTGCTTAGACGCTCAGTTCTTGAACATATTGAAGAGGAATATGATTTACAAGCCTATCAAGAGGCTATAGAAGAATATAGGGAAAATCCTATTACCTATACTCTTGATGAGGTAGAGAAAGAGCTGGGCTTAGGATGAGTTTTAGAGTTGTTTTTTCCGATAAGGCATTAAAACAGATGAAAAAGCTGGACAAGTACACAGCTTCTCTTATCCTTGCCTGGCTTAGAAAGAACTTAGAAGGCTGTGAAGATCCCAGGAAACATGGAAAGGGCTTAACAGCTAATAGAAGCGGACAATGGAGATACAGAGTAGGGGATTATAGAATCATTGCGGAAATTCAGGAGGATAAAGTAATTGTTTTAGTATTGGGAATAGGACATAGGAGGGATATTTATCAAAATGATATCTAAGAAAAGTCAATTGAGCCTAAGACTACAGGATAGGGAATTTCCTTTTGAATATATTGACCATGACAGAGAGATTGCCCGGGGCATTGTCTTTGATGAAGAGATGAATTTCTACTTTGTGAGAATCCATAGGGATGATTCTTTCGGAAAAGCCACCTTGATTGAAACTGCCGGCGGCGGAGTGGAAAAGGGAGAAAGCTTGGAGACGGCTATCAAAAGAGAGCTAAAGGAAGAGCTGGGAGCTGAGGTGGAAATCCTCCAAGAAATTGGGATAGTCAGTGATTATTACAACCATGTACATCGGCATAACATTAACCATTATTTTTTGTGCAAAGTCCACTCCTTTGGGGAAAAGAACTTGATGCCCTACGAAATCCGAGATTTTCATATGGAAACCTTGAAGCTAAGCTATGAAGAAGCCATAAAGGAATATGAAAAATGCAGTAATACAAAGCTGGGGAGGCTGATTGCGCAAAGGGAAGTTCCGGTTTTGGAAGAGGTAAAGAAAATGCTTTCAATCAATTAGACTTTTTAAAATTACAAAACATTTGCCAAATAGAAAATATTCAAAAATATTAAAAAAATATCTCCCTTAGACTACTTTCCCTTTCTTTTTCAATCCGTTATACTATAAAAGATATATTGTGGCTATTTATGGAGGAATTTATGTTTTCCTTGATTTCAAATGATATCGGAATCGACTTGGGAACATCCAGTATTCTGATTTATATAAAGGGGAGAGGGGTCGTGCTGAAAGAGCCCTCTGTTATTGCGGTAAATAAAGAAAATGATGAAGTGGTAGCCTTTGGAGAGGATGCCCGTCTTATGCTGGGAAGAACTCCGGACAATATTTCCGCTGTCCGTCCTCTTCGTCAGGGCGTGATTTCCAATTACACCAGAACCGAGCAGATGCTGAAGTACTTTATCAATAAGGCTGTGGGAAGAAGAACCCTGAGAAAGCCCAGAATCTGCGTTTGTATTCCCAGCGGAGCAACAGAGGTGGAGAAGAAGGCGGTGCAGGATGCGGCCAGCCATGCAGGAGCCAGAGAGGTAAGCATTATAGAGGAGCCGGTGGCAGCAGCAATCGGTGCAGGCATCGACATTTACAAGCCCCAGGGAAATATGATTATTGATATCGGTGGCGGAACCTCCGACATTGCGGTGATTGCGCTAGGCGGCCCGGTGGTTTCCGAGTCCATCAAGGTGGCCGGAGATGATTTTGATGAAGCTATTCTCCGCTATATGAGAAAGAAACATAACCTGCTTATCGGAGAAAGAACCGCCGAGGAAATGAAAGTCAATATCGGCTGTGCCAGCAAGAGACCGGAAAATGTGACCATGGAGGTTCGTGGGCGAAATCTGGTTACGGCTCTGCCAAAGACGGTAGTAGTAAGCTCTGATGAGCTTTTGGATGCCCTCCTGGAGCCGGCTACTATGATTGTCAATGCGGTACATCATGTACTGGAAAGAACACCGCCGGAGCTTGCGGCGGACATCTATGAGCGTGGAATCGTGATGACCGGAGGGGGAGCCCTTCTTTACGGTTTAGACAAGCTGATGCAGGAAAAGACCGGAATCACCACCATGCTGGCGGAGGATCCCCTTACGGCGGTGGCTATCGGAACAGGAAAGTCCATTGATTTAAGCAACGATGATGATGACTTCTAGTCTGGAAGAAATAGAAGGAAATGTATCCCATATCGTTTTTCGCAGCGAGGAAACGGGATACACCGTGTGCAGCATTACGGATAAGGGAGAAGAGTTCACTTTGGTGGGAAGCTTCTCCCATATTTCTGTGTCGGAAAAAATAAAGGCAAAGGGACGCTGGAAGGAACATCCGGTATACGGAAAGCAGTTCAGTGTGGAGGAATATCAGCTGGAGGTTCCGGACAGTCTTTTTGGCATTGAACAATATTTGGCTTCGGGAGCCATTAAGGGAATCGGGAAGGCCATTGCCGCCCGAATCGTGAAAAAATTCAAAGAAGACAGCCTACGGATTATGGAGGAGGAACCGGAGCGTCTTGCGGAAATTCACGGCATTTCCATGCAGAAGGCCATGGATATTGCCACGAACCTTTCCGGCCAGCGGGAGCAGCAGGACATTTTCCTCCTCCTACAGGGCTATGGCATCAGCCTGAATCTTTCCTATAAGATTTACCAGCATTTTCAAGGGGAAACCCTGCAGGTCTTACAGGAAAATCCTTATCGCATTGCAGAGGAGCTGGAGGGAGTAGGCTTTAAGAAATGTGATGAGCTGGCCAAAAGGGTGGGAGTGGAGAAAGAATCCCCCTTCCGTATGCGGGCCGGCATCAACTATACCCTCTTACAGGGAGAGTGGCATGGACATTGCTACCTTCCTTTTTCGATTTTAAAAAGAGAGGCGGAGCGGATTTTGGAGATGCCTCTGGAGGACTTGGAAGAACAGCTTCTGGAGCTGCAATTACAGGGGAAGGTGAAGGTCAAGGGGGAAAATGTCTACCGGGCCAGTACCTATTATCGGGAAATGCGGGTGGCCTCCCGGCTTTTACAGCTAAATGTGGAAGAGGAAGAGGCTCATGTGGATTCCTGGGAAAAGGCCATTGACAAGCTTTTGGAGAGAGAAAAAATCACCTTGGATCCTCTCCAAAGAAAGGCGGTAAGTCTTGCGGCCTCCTCCGGTGTTTTGGTGATTACCGGAGGGCCGGGAACGGGAAAGACTACTACTATTAAAACGATTTTGCAGCTCTTTACCGGACAGGGAAAGAGCATTGCTTTGGCGGCTCCCACCGGAAGAGCGGCGAAAAGAATGGGAGAAGCCACGGACTATCCGGCAAAAACCCTGCACCGGCTCTTGGAATATATGGGGCGGGAGGATCAGGAGCAGGAGGACAGGGACTTTTCCTTGTTCCAAAGAAATGAAGAAAATCCGCTGGAATATGATGTGCTGATTGTGGATGAAATGAGTATGGTGGATCTGTATTTAATGGATGCCCTGCTTCGTGCTGTTCCCGTGGGCTGTCGTTTGATTTTGGTGGGGGACAGTGAACAGCTTCCCTCTGTAGGAGCGGGAAATGTGCTGAAGGATATTATTGCTTCTCAGTGCATGAAAACCATTTCTCTGAAGAAAATTTTCCGGCAGGCCATGGAGTCGGATATTGTGGTCAATGCCCATAAAATCAACCAGGGCATTGAACCGGATCTGGGAAAGAAATCCAGGGACTTTTTCTTTATTCGGGGACAGGAGCCGAAGCAGATTCTGGAAAATATCGCCATTTTAATGAAGGAGAAGCTGCCCAAATATCTTTCCACCGACCCTCTTTCCATTCAGGTGATGTCTCCCCAGAAAAAGGGACTTTTGGGAGTGGAAAATCTGAATCGTTTTTTGCAGGAACACTTGAACCCTCCCGGAAAGAACAAGCCGGAGTATGAAGGAAGCGGCAGCATTTTCCGGCTGGGAGACAAGGTCATGCAGATTAAAAATGATTACCAGTTGGCCTGGGAAATTCCCGGAAACTTTAACCTCCCCATAGAAAGCGGAGAAGGGGTTTTTAACGGGGATATCGGAAAGATAACGGAAATCAACGCCTACCAAAAGACGGTGACGGTGTTCTTTGAGGAGAGAAAGGTGGTCTATAGCTTCCAGGATTTGGAAAATCTGGAGCTGGCCTATGCCATTACCATTCATAAATCTCAGGGCTCGGAGTATCCGGCGGTACTGCTTCCTATGTACCCGGGACCGAAAATGCTGATGACCAGAAATATTCTTTACACCGCCATTACCAGAGCCAAGTCTTGTGTCTGCCTTTTGGGGCATCCCAAGGTCTTTCTGGAAATGCTTCATAACGAGCAGGAGCTAAAACGATACTCCGGTTTAGCAAAGCAATTACAGGATATCGGAGAAAGCTTTTCCGCCGCTTTTTCTATGGAGGGAGGAAATCCATTTTCAGAGGAATAGGAGGAAATTCTACTTTTGAGAGCTGTGATTTCTCTTACCTATGGGATACTATCACATCATAGGAAAGGGGGACTGTATGGATCTTGTTAAAATCGGAAAGTATATTGCGGGAAAAAGAAAGAATTTGGGGCTGACCCAAAAGCAGCTTGCCGAGAAAATAGGTATGAGTGATAAGTCTGTCTCCAAGTGGGAGCGAGGCATTTGCCTTCCGGATGTATCGCTTTATTTTGACCTTTGTTCCATTTTAGGCATTAGTATTAACGAGTTTTTAGCCGGCGAAGATATTGTCCATGAGAATATCGAAAAGAAGTCGGAAGAAAATATCATCAGTGTTGTTACAGACAGTAAGCATAGGCAAAAAAGATTAAAATATATCATTTGCGCATTGCTGATTCTTTCCATATTTACAACTGCGGTAATTGCTACTTCCCTATATCGTGCCGACAGGCCGATGAACTTTATTACACCGATGGACGAGAATAGTGTAGAGATGCAGACAGTGAATCTGATTGCAGGACCGGATGGAGCAGATGCTTATCAATTTACGACCACTGATCAGTATGCTCGACTCAAGATTTATTATTCAGAATATCATCAGGGAAAACTGCTAAACAAAGAACCGATAGAGATTGACTTTGATAATATGGATTCCCCGAAAAATGGAGGTATTATCATCGTTCCGGATTATGACCATGCAGTAATAAAGCTTGTTGTTTGGACAGATGATGGATCCAAGGCTTCTGTAGATTTGCCTCTTATGGAAGGCGTTGCGGGAAGGGAATACTATGGCAGTATACATAGTCGAATCGAGGGAGAACCAGAAATTATTTATGACTTTGAAGACGTATTGATAGCATGGGCTTACGATAAGGATGAGATCACAGCTCCACCTCTTCTTGATTTGCTCTTAGGAAAAACCGATGCCTATTCTGGGATTGAGTATATCTATCTTTTCTCTTATGAGTTTTGCAAAAAATAAGGGATTTATATGCATCGAAGCGGAAAACATTGGATTGACCCGGAAATAAGGGTATTAGTCCGGGAGGATTGTTATTAGCCCGGAAGTATTGGAATACTTCGGTAAAGGAATATCATGAAATCGAAAGATAGAGGAATAGGAGGAGCTATGGGAAAAAAGGAAGACTGGAAAGAAGCCATCATCAACGCCCTCTTTCCTCCTCGCTGTATCCTTTGTGATGAGCTTACGGAAAGCGGAAAAGAAGAAATCTGTCCTGCCTGCAAAGCTTACGAAAAAATCATGGAGGAGCCGGTCTGTAAAAAATGTGGCAGGGGAATTTTATTGGATACGGAGGAGTACTGTGGAAACTGTAAAAGACACGGCTTTTCCTTTTCTACCGGTATGATGCTGTATGAATTAACGGAGGAAGTGGAAGATGCTTTAGTGCTTCTAAAGTATAAGGGCAGAAGGGATAAGGGCATCTTTTTTGGCAAAAAGGCAGGAGAAGTTTTTGGGGAAAAGATAAAAGAACTGGGAATTCAGGCTATTATTCCTGTGCCGGTTCATCCCAACAGAAGAAGGGAAAGAGGCTATAACCAGGCAGAGGTCATCGGAGAAAGTTTGGCAAAGGTCTGCGGCATCCCTCTGGTTTCAGAGTATCTACAGAGAGTCAAGAAAACAAAGGCCCTAAAGGACTGTAGCCCGGAGGAAAGACTATTAAATCTCTTGGAAGCAATTCACTGTGAAGCATTACCCTCGAATGTAAAGCGTGTGCTTTTGGTGGATGACATCTTTACCACCGGAGCCACCATGGAGGCCTGCAGCAGAAAGCTCCTGGAAGCCGGAGCGGAGGAAGTGCATATCCTTTCCATAGCCGGAAGAGTAGAGCGATAGTTAGAATGACTCTTCCTCTGAGAAGGAGGACCAATACTCCTCCGCTAAGGAAATCAATTCTACCAGGGCCTTCGTTAGGGGCTTGTCCTTTCGATACACCGCCACCGCATTCATTTTCGGATGTGTCTTACAGGGAATCAGGCGGATGCTGTCCGGTACATGGGCACGGTTGTTGCTGCTGATAAAGGAGCAGTAATCCGAAGATTCCACCAGAGCCATCTGGTAATGGATTCCTTCCACATCCATAGGCACATAGGGGTCAATGCCTGCATCTTCGAAGGCCATTTCCGCAACGGATCGTTCTGTAGAATCCTTGGGTGCCAGCACAAAGGGAAGCTCGGAAAGCTTAGCCAAATCAATTTCAGTAATTTCGCCTTCTTCTTCCAAAACCTCTAACAAAGGATGATTTTTGGCAATGGCTAAAAGCAGTTCGACTTTTCCCAGTAGCTTATACTCCATGCGGTAGCTTTGCTTGTCTCCCATGAGGACAATGCCTAAATCAATGGTGCCGTTTTTCACCAATTCCTGTGCTTTTAAGCCCTTCATAGAGGTAAATTGTAATTTTACATTGGGATGGTATTCATGGAATTTCTGGAAAATGTAGCACATCATATAGTCTCCCTGAAGTCCTGAGGCTCCGATGGCGATTTCTTCGTTATGAAGCTGGCTTAGCTCTGCAATCTTGGCATAGCAGTCCTTCTTCATATTCATCATTTTCCGGGCTGTTTCCACATAGATTCTGCCCGCCTCTGTGACGCTACATTCATTTCCCTTACGGACAAAGAGCTTTGTGCCCAGCTCCCGTTCCAGATTTAAAAGCTGTAAATTCAAAGCCGGCTGGGAGATAAAAAGTCGTTCTGCCGCCCTGCTGATATTTTTTTCCTCTGCAATTCTTAGGATATGTTCTAATTTCTTTAAGTCCATGCTGTCTCCAATACTCCTTTATCTCAGAAGGATTTTTCTTAAAATTTATGTCCTCAAAAAATGCTTTGAGAAGCTTTTTCCGTTTTATACTTTTTAAAATCCCCTATGCAGTCTTGTAAAGGTATATCGGCGAAAAAGAAAAGCCTATCAATCTCATTTTATTTGACAGATTCCATAGTTCCATGTAAAGTGAAAAAAATTTAAATGCAATTTTGTTTTGTTACAGGGGAAACTAGCAGAGAAAACAAACTCAGCTTTTTTAGATATATACTGTATAATAACGCCGAAATAAAATAGAGCATTTATTACTGCAAAGCATTAAGTCCTTTGAAAGGAGAAAAAATAAATGAAAAACAGAGAAGCAGGGGTATTACTTCCCTTATTTTCCTTACCGGGAGAAGAGGGAATCGGAACCATGGGAAAGGAAGCCAGAGCATTTGTAGACTTTTTGGCGGAGACGGGAAACCGGGTTTGGCAGATTCTTCCCATGGGGCCAACAGGTTACGGAGATTCTCCCTACCAGTCCTTTTCCGCCTTTGCGGGAAATCCGTACTTTATTGATTTGGAAACCCTGAAAGAGGAAGGTCTTTTGGAAGAGGCGGATTTGGAAAAGGAACGCTTTAAGGAATCCAAAGAGAAGATTTCCTACGGACTTTTGTATGAGCTAAAGCACAAAATCCTCCGAAAGGCCTATGAAAACTGGCTTTCCAAGGGGGGGAATCTTTCTGTGCTTTTGGAGGGAAGAAGCAAGGAAAATTTTGACTATTGCCTCTTTATGGCTTTGAAGGACTTTTTTAACGGCATCCCCTGGCTTTCCTTTGAGAAGCCCTACCGGGATAAGGATCAGGCGACTATAGAGAAGTTTTTGGAGGAGCACAAGCAGGAAGTGGGCTATTATGCCTTTTTGCAAATGCAGTACGATAAGCAGTGGCAGGCTCTTTTAGCCTATGCCCATGAGAAGGATATCCTGATATTTGGCGATATTCCCATTTATTGTGCCATGGACAGTGCGGATGCTTGGGGAAATCGGGGATTGTTCCAGTTTGATGAAACAGGATACCCCTCTTCTGTTGCAGGAGTACCGCCCGATGCCTTTTCCGAGACCGGACAGCTTTGGGGAAATCCCTTGTATGACTGGGAGAAGCACAAGGCGGAAGGCTACGCTTGGTGGTGTAAGCGGATGGAATACTGCTTGAATCAATTTGACCTCTTGCGGGTGGATCATTTCCGTGGCTTTGAATCCTATTATGCGGTGGAGTACGGTGCGGAAACCGCTATGGTAGGAGAGTGGCGTGAGGGACCGGGATTCGGTCTATTTCAGGCGATTCAGAAACATTTTCAGAAGGAAGAACTGCCGATTATTGCAGAAGATCTGGGGGTAATCACTAAGGAAGTGGAAGAGTTAATTGCAAAAACCGGCTTCCCCGGTATGAAGATTTTGCAGTTCGCATTTTCCGACTTTGAAAATGTTTACCTGCCTCATATGTTACAGGATAGTAATTCCGTGTATTATACCGGAACCCATGATAATGATACTTTGAGAAACTGGTTTGAAACTCTGTCAGATTGGGAGAGGGGCAATGTATACCATTACCTTTCCCGCTCCCAAAATGACTGGAATGCAATGACAGAGCTTTTGATTAAGACTGCCCTTTCCAGCATTTCCTATTTATGCATCATCCCTGCAGGAGACTATATGGAATGCGGGGCAGAGGGAAGAATCAATGCGCCGGGAACTGCGGAAGGAAACTGGCAGTGGCGTCTTCCGGAAAATGCCTTTAGTGAAGAAAAGAAGGCTGTGATTTCGGACTTGCTTAGGACTTATGGGCGTTTCCATAGTCCCGCGCCCCAAAAATAAAGGAGCCGATACGCACCATGGTAGCTCCTTCTTCGATGGCTACTTCATAATCTCCGCTCATCCCCATGGAAAGCTCCTTAAGGGGAAGGGCGGGGTATTTTTTTTGCAATTCCGTTAAGAGACTTTTTAATGCTCGAAAATGTACCCGGTTCTCCTCCGGATTCTCCGTAAAGGGAGCAACGGTCATCAAACCGCAGAGCTTGACATGGGGGAGGGATTTACATTCCTCCAAAGCTTGTTCCACCTCTTCTAAAAAGAAGCCGGACTTACTTTCCTCCTTGGCCACATTGACTTCCAATAAAACGGAGGCAATTTCCTCTTTCTTGGCGTATTCCTTTTCCACCTCTAAAGCCAAAGGAAGGGAGTCAATGGAATGAATCATCTTTACCTTCCCGGGAAGATATTTTACCTTGTTCTTTTGGAGAGAACCAATCATATGAAAAGAAGGAGCTTCCTTTTGTAAAAGGGCATCCTCCTGCAAGAGAGCAAACTTATCCCGAATTTCCTGTACCTTGTTCTCTCCAAAGTCCCGAATACCATAGCTATAGGCTTCCTGCACAGCAGCGTAGGGTTTTGTTTTGGAAACCCCTATGAGCAGTACCTCCTCCGGCTTTCTTCCGGACCTTTCACATGCCTTACGAATATTTTCCCGAACAATCTGAATCTCTTTTTCCATAGGAGTTTCCTTTCTATTAAAGACATATATACAGATAGCTCTATTATAAAAGCTTTTTAGAGAAAGGACTATAGAAAAAGAGAAGTTAAGCTGTGACTCATAACTCTAATGCAAGCAAAGTTGAGTTGCGATTCGTAACTCTAGCGCAAGCAAAGTTGAGTTGCGACTCGTAACTCCAGTGCAAGCAAAGTGCAGCGCTTTCAAGTCTGAGTGATTTAGAACAAGCGGTATGTTCCCACTACGAAATATTCCTCAGGAACCTTCCACTCAGGCTTCTTCTCTACGGTGCCCACGGTCCAGCTATCGGGCTTATGGAAGTGGGCGGTAAGAACGGTATGAAAGTAAAACATAACGATACCGTCATTTAAATACCGATCTTCCTTGGTGATATGCTTAACCTCCCGATCCAGAAGATAGAGCATATTGTCTTCTATTAAGAAACGATAGGTCTGGCGATTCAATGCAGCCGGTGCAAGACTTGAGGCATAAAATGCCTTCTCCCAGTTCGGATCCATGGCATCCTCGGCAAAATCACAGCTCTGTCCGAAAACAGACTGGGAAACCAGTTCAACCATGGCTATCTTAGGTGCAATATGTCCTTTGATTTTCTCCATGCGTACATCGGATCTGGACTTAATATCGATACGATTGCTGTCCTTCTCCGGATTACCGTGTCCAAAGCTGATGCAGGTGGTAACCGTAAGGGGAGAACTAATATTTAAAGCGGTTTTTACCGCCTTTGCTTCGTTAATCGATAAAAAGCAGGTATTTAATTTCAGTTCTGTAAGCTTTAACTCTAACTGTGCAGCCAGATAACCTGCATGAATGTAGCCTTCTTCGCTATCCTCTCCCAAAAGCAGAATATAGTTGGGAGCAAAAAAAGCGTTGCCCATATAGCCTACGATGCCTTCCAAACGGGGACCTGCTTCCTTTCCCAATAGAAGAATCTCTGTCTTCTGCTCCGGAATGAGTGGGGACAGCTCCTTCATATACTGCCGTACCTGCTCCAGCAACTTTTCATCTACCTTCTTATCCTTATAGCTACGGATGGAACTCCGTTCCTTAATGAGCTCTCTCCACTTCATAATCTGTCCTCTCTTTCTCCTGAATCAGTGATTTTTTCCAGACTCTTCCTATAAAAATAGGAGAGTTTTTCTAAATAGACCAAAGTTATTTTATCATAAGTACGGGAAAAGCTCTAAGAGAACTTTGTATTTCTATATTTTTCATTGTAGAAAGTCCTGATGGATATTTGTAGAAAACGGAGAGACGAAAAGAAGAATGATTTACTTTTTGTGGAAAGCGGCGCAAAGAGGGAAGTCATTTATGATATTTGCAGAGAAGGGAGTAAGAAGAGAAGCCTTATGCATCTCTGCTTCCGCGCCGAAATATGGGGTATAGATTTCCTACTCTTTTTTTAAAATTCTCGAAAGAGTATTGCAGTAGCATGGGGGAAAGAGTATAGTAATAACGTTTCTTAATTTTAAATAGATAGAAAGGGAACAGATGGATTTAAAGAAAGAGCATCTTGAATTTATTCAGCAGTTTAAAGAAATTACGGAAAATAAGGAATATTGTAAGTTAAAGGCGGTGCCTCGGCATGGAAGTACCAATACCTTCGACCATAGTGTTCGAGTAGCTTATATGGCGTATCATTTGGCAAAAAGCTGGGGCATGGATGCGGACAGCGCTGCCAGAATCGGTTTCCTTCATGATTTTTGTATGATTGACTATCATAAGGATGACGGTACCACCCATAACGGACGTTGGTACTGCTTTTATCATCCGGAGGATGCGGTGGAGAACTCCGAAGCACAGAATTTTGCTTTAACGGAGACAGAGAAGAGAGCGATTTTAACCCATATGTTCCCTCTTTCTACCCGTATTCCCAACAGCAAGATAGCCTATTTGTTGACCTTATCCGACAAGACCGTAGCCCTGCAGGAGTCTTGGCAAAATGCGGTGGATGCCTTTGCCAGATTCAGAGAGATCTTGCATCTTTCTCCCAAGAAGGCACCGGTTTATGTACGGAACAGAGAGGATGAAGAATAATATTTTTCGGAGATTTTTCTCCTGCTATAAAAATGGAGCGACTTTCGGTTTTCGAGGTCGTTCTATTTTTTTATTTTCTCTAATGGATCCATATTTTCGACTTTTTTATAGCCCATATTCAAATTTTTCCCGATGACTCTCTTTTTGATTCGCGGCTTTATGCTATACCCTTGTGCTAAAGAGGGAAAAGTTGTATTTTTATTTCTGGAAAAAAGTTTTTATACGCATAGAGAAATATTATATTGTCGGATAACAATTCTATCGTCAAAAGAATACTATACAGCAAGAAGATTATTTGCTTCCTGCGTGAGAAGGTGAATATTTCATGGAACAAAATAAGGACAACAAAAAATCAATAGGGAAAATGCTCCTTCCCTATCTTTTATTTTTTCTGCTGGGATTATGCTGCCTGTTTCGCTTGTCCTATCTTTTTTTGGTCAGCAACTGGGAAGAGCTTACGGTAGATGAGATTCTCTTTCATATTTTCGCTCCTATGGGTGGAGCCAACGGACATCTGGTACAGCTTTTTATTACCACAGCCTTGGCCCCTGCCATTCTTTTATGGCTATCCCTCTCTGTATTTTATTATTTTTTCTACCAAAAGAAAAAGAAGCGAAATTTCCTTCTCAAAATTAAGAAGGCCTTCCTGCCTCTTTGCGGCTTTTTCAGCATTTTCCTTGTGGCAGTGACCATTGCAGAAGCTTGGGACGGCATTTCTCTCGGTTCCTTTTTAAGCTCCCAGTTTCAATCCTCCAAGTTTATTGAAGAACATTATGTGGATCCGAAGAATGTGGACTTGAAATTTCCGGAGAAGAAAAGAAATCTTGTCTATATTTATATGGAGTCCACAGAGCTTACCTTTATGGACAAGGAGCACGGCGGAGATTTTCCGGAAAATCTTCTGCCCGAGCTGATGGCTTTGGGAGAAGAGGGTGAGGACTTTGCCGGAGAAGGAGAAAAAAGGAATGGGGGCATTGCCCTTCCCGGAGCCACCTGGACCATGGGAGCGATTTTCGGAGAGAGCACCGGTCTTCCTTTGAAAATATCTATTGAGCAAAATTCCATGGACAGCCAGAAGCATTTTTTCCCTTCTGTAACCGCCCTGGGCGATATTTTGGAAGAGGAAGGCTACAATCAAAAGTTCCTCTTAGGCTCCGTAGGCTATTTTGGCGGAAGAGAGCTTTTCATGGAGGATCATGGAAACGTAGCCGTGGAGGATTTTTCTTATTGGAAGAGAAAAGGCAAATTTCCCAGAAACTATTGGGTGAACTGGGGCTTTGAGGACGAGAAGCTTTTTCTGTACGCGAAGGAAGAATTGGAAAATCTGGGGAAGGCGGAACAACCCTTTAATTTAACTCTGCTTACAGTGGATACTCATTTTCCGGACGGCTATGTGTGCAGACTTTGCGAAAGAAAGCACCCGAAAAATCAGTATGCGGATGTTTACCAATGTACATCCCGGCAGGTATCCAACTTTGTTCACTGGGTACAGCAGCAGCCTTTTTATGAAAATACAACCATAGTCATTTCCGGGGATCACCCCACCATGGACCACGATTTTTGTAATGATGTGGAAAAAAGCTATCAAAGAAAGGTTTTTACCACCTATTTAAATGCCGTTCCCAGGGTGGAAGAAAAGAAATATCGGGAATACAGTACCTTTGACGACTTCCCCACCACTTTGGCAGCCATGGGGGTAGAAATTCCGGGGGATAAGCTGGGACTGGGCAGAAATTTATTTTCCAAAACCCCAACTCTTATAGAAGAGTATGGTCTGAAGCACGTGAAAAAAGAACTGGAAAAACGTTCCGACTTTATGATTTCTCTGGGACAGATTGACAAAGAATCCGCCTTTATCCAGAAAGAAGAAAAGAAGAAGGAAAAAGAGGAGAAGAAAAAGAAGGAGGTGGAGGAGCAAAGCAAAAAAATAAAAGAAACGCAGAGGAAGTGATGAAACAATGCAATGGTATAGTCGCTTTCGAGCAGTATAGCTTGTAGCAGGGGCACGCTCCCGCTAACCTCGCCTCGCAGGGGTTCTAAGCTTTTAAAAAACAAAAGCCAAGAACCCGCGGGCTCAAATTGCCCCTTATTACAAGCTATACTGCGCGAAAGCTAATGGATATCGTTCTACCGTCACTTCTTTCGTGTTTCTTTTAAAGTTTATGCTTAGCGTGTAGGTGGGGACTAAGAGCGTGCCTCCCTATACGCTATTTTGTTAGCAAGTAATGACTTTACTTCACATCATTTCTTTTGCGTTTCGTTATAGTTTAGAATGTAGTCCACCGCCTGGGGGAGACCGCCTTCCAATATGGGGGCGGTGATGTAGTTTGCTACTGCTTTACATTCTTCTTTGGCGTTGCCCATGGCGATGCCCATTCCTACATGGGAGAGCATTTCCACATCATTCCAGCCGTCTCCGATGGCGGCACATTCTTCTCTTTGAATGCCTAAAGCTTTACAAATGGCTTCTATGCCGGAAACCTTGGAAATATTTCTTTTGGTCACGTCAAAGGATAGACCGTCGGACCAGCGAACCAAATGGCAGTCCGGAATTCTTCTTTCCAACTCTTCCACTTGTGCTTCATTGAGCACCGGTATCAGCATAAAAAGAGGATTTTTCCTGGCTTCCGACAAAGGAAGAATGGGAGGAAGGCCGGATTTGATTTCCGAAAGACAACGTAATAAGGCATCATTTACAAAGTTGGCGTAGAGTCTTCTCTCTTCCAAAAACAGAATAGGGAAGCTTTCTTCTTCCGCCATAGCAAGGACATTTTCCACCATTTCTCCGGGGATGGCTTCTTGTAAAAGTACCTCTCCGTTTTTGGGGTCAAAGTAAGGCAGGGGAATCCCTGCCTCATCAATCAGGAAGTGGTAGTCCTTAGGCTTCTTGGCTCCCTGCTTTTGGAAAACAGGTCTTGCCTTTTCCGGATGCAGAATATAGTCATAGCCTCCGTCTAAAGTGACAAAGGCATCGAAATACATATCCTCCACCAAACCTTCATTATAGATTTCCACCCAGTGCCTTCCGGTGGCAATGGCACAAAGCACTCCTGCCTCCCGGGCTCTTCTGACGGCAGCCTTGCTATCCTCCGGAATGATTCCGGTTTCAAAGGGACGAAGAGTGCCGTCGATATCAAAGAAGATGATTTTTATCATACTTCCTCATTTCCATTTACCTCTTCAGGAGCATCAGAGGTAGAGCTTGAGCTCGTCTTAGCTTCCGGAGCAGAGTCGGTCACCGGAGCGGAAGGGGAAACGAGAGTCTCTTTCAAACTGCTTAACAATCCTGCCATGTTTTGGATATCGGAAGGAATGATGATTTTGGTAGCCTTTCCATTGGACACTTTGGCAAAGGTCTCTAAGCTGCGAATGCGAAGTACCGCATCATCCGCGCCGGCTTCCTTCAGAAGACGAATACCCTCCGCCTCCGCTCTTTGCACACTCAAAATCGCCTGGGCACGACCTTCAGCCTCTTGAATTTCTTTTTCCTTCTGGGCTTCTGCGGCAAGGATGGTCTTCTTCTTGTCCGCTTCTGCATTCAGGATTGTAGCCTCCTTGTTACCCTGTGCAGTTTGAATTGCGGCTTCTTTTTTACCCTCTGCTAGAGTAATAGCCTCTCTCTTCTCACGCTCCGCCTTCATCTGCTTCTCCATGGCCTCGCGGATAGCCTCAGGAGGAAGAATGTTCTTTAACTCTACACGGTTCACCTTGATACCCCAAGGATCGGTAGCCACATCCAAAAGAGAACGCATCTGGGTGTTGATTTCATCACGGGAAGTTAAAGTGGTATCCAAGTCCATGGAACCGATGATGTTACGAAGGGTAGTTGCGGTTAAGTTTTCAATCGCTGCGATGGGATTCTCCACACCGTAGGCATAAAGCTTAGGATCGGTGATGACGAAGAAGACAACGGAGTCGATTCGCATGGTAACATTATCTTTGGTAATAACCGGCTGGGGCGGGAAGTCCGCTACCTGCTCCTTTAAGTTAATTCTCTTGGCGATACGATCCGCAAAGGGAATCAGGAAGTGAATACCCGGACGCCATACGGTATGAAAGCGTCCAAGACGCTCTACAACCATGGCACAGGCCTCCGATACGATACGAATGGTGGTGCTGATCAGCACAATTACAACAACCAAAAAAACAATAAATGGCATATTCTTTATCCTTTCTTTTTATTATAGGAAAATGTTGGTTTCGGCGGAACATTTGTTTTCTTCATAACCGTATCTACCATTTGAGATTGACTGGGATCGTGCTTTTGCTTTAAGGGATTTTGCTTTGCAGAAATCACCGAGGAACCTTTGTGATCCACTTTATTCAGCAAGGTGATTTTTCGCCCATTTCCATGATATTCACAGAAATCATCCGGAAGAGAATGGGAACGATTAATAAATACCCGGTCATCCAAAACCCAGGGATTCTTCACAATCTTTTTGCAAATCGGACAAACACGATTCACTAAGGTAGAATCACATATCGGACAAATCAGCATAAACCCTCCTTTCATTAGTCTTAAAAAATTCAACAAATGTAACCTTTTAAATATATCATAAAGGAAGAAAAAAGAACAGAGAGAAGCGGAAAAGGAAGAAAGGGGCTGTAATAAAATCGGATTTTGGTGCAAGTTTTGGTGGCATAGGTCTAAAAGGGGGTAATCTGAGCCCCTCAGTACTTACTGAAAGCGAGCAAGGCGATGCTTGAAGTTAGTACTGCTAGGAGGCGAGGTTAGCGAGAGCGTGCCCCCAACTAGACCTATGCCTCCAAAACTTATTTATCCTTTTCCATTTTATTACAGCCCCTTTCTTCCTTAGAAAAAATTATAAAAATTGTAAAGAGATAAGATGCTCTTTTCTTGTATCTCCTGCGGAAAGCATGATATTATGGGGAATATTGAAAATCCTGATAGGAGGTTTTCGTGAAGGTCGATATGAAGTTTTCGTGAAGGCCGATAGAAAGCAAAAGGAGAAGGATGGAAAGAAGAGAGTGGAAAAGGGAAGCCAGCAACGAGCTTGGGAAAATTTATAATGTTCTGTGGCAGGAGGAAAGTCTTGAAAAGAAAGGGATTCTTTTTGTGCTCCACGGGATGCAGGGGCATATCGGAAAATATCGTTACCTTTTTGAGTATATGGCGAAGCAGGGCTATGTGGTTTGCGGTATGGATATGCAGGGGCATGGAAAAAGTGCCAATATCCCCGGCTACTTTGGGGACAGCTCCGGCTGGGAAAGTATGATTCATGACATTCACAGAAGCCTCTTGCAGATCAAGAAATGGTTTCCGAATCTGCCTGTGTTTCTCTTTGGCCATTCCATGGGGTCCTTCCTGGCAAGAGATTATGCGGCAAGCTATGGGGCGGACTTAAAGGGCTTACTACTTTCCGGAACGGCAGGGGGAAGCCCTCTACTGCTTCCGGTGCAGGGCTATATTGCTGTTCAAAAGAAGCTTCGAGGAGCTAAGGATGATGCGCTAAAGGAAAGCATTCTACTAGCGAAGTATTTCAACAGACATATTCCGAATCCCAAGAGTTTATCAGCTTGGATTTGCACTAAGGAAGAGGTGAGTCAGGCAAATGGTCGGGATCCTTTGGCAGTGGGCTTTACCCTGGGAGCCTATGCCGACCTCTTGGCTGCTTTGGTAAGGGTTAATGAATATGCGGAAATCAAAAAGCTGAAGGATATTCCCTGCTTTATTTTTTCCGGCGGTGCGGATCCGGTGGGAGAATACGGCAAGGGTCCGGCAAGTCTTTATGCTATGCTAAAGCAACTGGGAAATCCCAAGCTTAAGCTTCATATTTTCCCCAAATTACGGCATGAAGTCTTGAATGAAGAGGTACGTCCGATTCTTTTACAGGAAATGACGGCGTTTATGGAAGAGGTAAGACAAGAACGTAACTAGGATAGAAGACAAGATTTTTATTAATTAAAATAAAGCGAATGAAAATACCGGGAAGGAGAGGAAATGGAGAAAAAGATACTCTATATCCATCGAAAAGATGTCGATAAAGTAAATAAGGTCCGGGGTGTGGCCATCATCCGAAAGATTCGGCTGCTGTCTGCACCGGAAGAGGAAATACTGAGTCTGCCGGAGGATGCGGAGCTTTTGAAATTCATCGGATTTTCCCCCAAGGAGGTGGGAGAATTTTTGACGGATTTAAAGAAGCTGGGAATCCGGGTAGATTTAAAATGTATGGAAACGGAGCATAATAGGGATTGGAGTCTTTTGCAGCTGTATAGGGAGCTGGAGGAAGAGCACCGGTATATGACCGCGAGAAGACAAGAGCAGCAGAATGAGGAGAAGTCTTCTTAAATACAATAGAACTATTTAGGAATTGATAAAGAAGAGCACTCATTATAAACGGTTTATGGAAAACCATAGTAAAATCAATGTTCCTTAGCGGTTCATGAACTGAAATAAAAAAAGGGAGAAGCTATGCAGGAAGAGCAGGATAAGAAAAAGAGCAGTCGGAAGAAGCCCCAAAGCTTTTTGGGAGAGCTTTTTGAGTGGGTGAAGATTCTTTTGGTGGCGGGAATTGCCGCATTTATATTGAACAACTATGTGATTGCCAATTCCACCATTCCTACAGGATCCATGGAAAACACCATTATGGCGGGAAGTCGTGTTTTCGGTTCCCGGCTTCATTACCGTTTCGGACAGGTGGAAAGAGGGGATGTGGCTATCTTTTTGTATGGCTACCAATGTCGAAACGACCATCAGATTTACCGGGAAAATGATAAGGGAGTCTGCCCCTATGACGGCCGGGAGGATAAGAGAAACCAGGTTATTTACTATGTAAAGAGAGTCATCGGCATGCCCGGAGACCATGTGGAAGTAAAGAAGACCGGAGAGGTGGATGCCGGCATGATTAAGAAGCTTGCGGTGCAGTCTTCCTCCGGAAAAGTGCCGGTGGGTACCGTATACATTAACGGAAAAGCCATTACGGAAAGCTATTTGCCGGAGCCCATGATTGTGGACGGCAACCAATTCCCCGAGGTGGATGTGACCGTGCCGGAGGGCTGCTACTTTATGATGGGAGACAACCGAAACAATTCTGCGGATGCCCGTTTCTGGGGAGAAAACCAGTTTGTAAAGCGGGAGAAAATGCTGGCAAAGGTATACATTTGCTATTGGCCTTTAAACCGCGCAGGATTAATCCATTAAGTCAGAACAGACAGTAGAGTAAAAAAGCGGTGAAACTCCGCTTTTTTTCACATTTTCAACACAGGAACACAGTAGAATCTTAAAAAACGCATTGAAGGAGGTGTCTTTATGGGAAAGACAGAGGGACAGAAGTTAGAAGAGAAGTTGTGTTTTAAGCCTCAGCATATCGCGAAGGAAAGACCGGAGGATTTGCAGAAGGCTATGGACTTTGCGGAGGGCTACAAGACCTTCTTAGACCATTCCAAGATTGAAAGAGAATGCGTAAAGTACAGCGAGGAGCTGGCGAAGAAGGCAGGCTATAAGGAATTTACAAGAGGTGTGAAATATAAGACCGGAGATAAGCTGTACTTTATCAATAGAGGCAAGAACATTTTCCTGGTAACCATGGGAAAGAAGCCCCTGGATCAGGGAATTCACTTTAACATTGCCCACATTGATTCCCCGAGAATCGACTTAAAGCCCAATCCTCTTTATGAGCAGGAGGAGCTTTCCTATTTTAAGACACACTACTATGGAGGAATTAAGAAGTACCAGTGGAGTACCATTCCTCTGGCTCTTCACGGAAGAGTAATGTTCCGGGATGGAAAGCATGTGGATTTTGACCTTGGAGAGAAAGAAGGAGATCCAATCCTGGTGATTACCGACCTGCTTCCCCACCTTTCCAAGAAGCAGGACGACCGCAAGCTTAGCGACGGTATCCGGGGAGAGGAGTTAAATATCCTTTTGGGCTCTACCCCCATTGATGACAAGGAAGTAAAGGAAGCTTTTAAGCTGAAGATTCTTTCTATTCTTCATGAGCAGTACGGCATGGTGGAGCAGGACTTTATGCGGGCTGAGCTTACCTTGGTTCCTGCACAGAAGGCTTGCGATGTGGGACTGGATCGTTCCATGGTAGGTGCTTACGGACAGGATGATAAGGTTTGTGCCTATACCGCTTTGATGGCGGAGCTGGAGTGCAAGACTCCGGAATTTACTTCCCTTACCGCATTGGTAGATAAGGAAGAAATCGGTTCCACCGGAAATACCGGAATGCAGTCCGATGCGCTTCTCCACTTTGTAGAGGATTTGGCGGAGTGCGAGGGAGAGAGAGTACGGGATATCCTGAGAAATTCCATCTGTCTTTCCTCCGATGTAAATGCAGCTTATGACCCGACCTGGGCGGATGTATATGAGAAGCAGAACTCCTGTTTCTTTAACCATGGTCCGGTTCTCACCAAGTACACCGGTTCCAGAGGAAAGGGCTATTCCAATGATGCTTCCGCAGAAACCATGCAGAAGGTTA
The DNA here is from genome assembly GCF_902481605.1 of uncultured Oribacterium sp. Taxonomy (NCBI): domain Bacteria; kingdom Bacillati; phylum Bacillota; class Clostridia; order Lachnospirales; family Lachnospiraceae; genus Oribacterium; species uncultured Oribacterium sp. Next base: position 39,562 of record NZ_CABSXI010000008.1, read on the forward strand.
TCGGCTATATGGAAGATGCCAAGGTTTGCTGGCAGGTGGGAGAGCTTGGTAAGGTAGACGAAGGCGGCGGAGGAACCATTGCCATGTATATGGGCAATATGAATGTGGACACCGTGGATTTAGGGGTAGCGGTTCTTTCCATGCATGCTCCATTTGAATTGACAGCTAAGCTGGATGTTTATTATACTTACAAGGCATTTTTAGCTTTCAATAGAGAGTAAACTCTTTGTTAGCAAAAATATCGAAAACCATGGAAAGAATTTTTCCAATACACTAAGGAGTATTATGAGAAAAAGAAAATTATTTGCATCGGCAGCCATTCTGGCTATGGCGATTATGGCAGCAGCCTGTGGCAAGAAGACAGAGACCAAGGAGTCCGAGAAGGCTTCCGGAAGTGGGGTAAGTTCCTCTACTTTAACCGAGGATAGCCCTGAGATTAAAGAGCTGGAGGATTTAAAGGTTCCTGCTGAGCCCAAGCTTTCCGAGATGGGAAGCATCACTCTCCCGGATTTAAAGAGCATTACCGTTACGGTAGCGCCATTGGAGAATGTAACCCAGGAAGAAGTGGATAATGCTATCCAGCAGACCTTGGATCAGAATCCTACAGTGGTGGATGATGCTGCCAAGGAAGGAGATACCGTAAATATCGACTACAGCGGATCCATTGACGGAAAGAAGTTTGACGGCGGCACGGCGGAGAAGCAGGATTTGAAGCTTGGCTCCGGACAGTTTATCCCCGGATTTGAGGATCAGCTGATTGGTAAGAAGGCCGGAGAAGACGTTACCGTTAAGGTTACCTTCCCGGAGAACTATGGCAATGAAGAGCTTGCCGGTAAGGCTGCGGAATTTGCGGTAAAGATTCATGAAGTAAAGCGTCCCGCTACCTTAACGGATGAATGGGTAAAGAATTATGACGGCACCACTGCGGAAACCGTAGAGAGCTACCGTGATCAGGTTCGTGAGCAGCTTCAGGCCAGAAAAGACTTTAACTACCACTCCAACATTCAGGATCAGGCAATTCAGGCGATTAGTGAAAAAGCCACCATTAAGCCTTCCGAGAAGCTTATGGAGTACGCAAAGGCTTACCTTTTAGATGCAACACTTAAACAGATGAAGAGCTACGGTATGTCCGTTGCGGATATCATCAACATGTCCGGAAAGACCGTTGCAGAGTATAAAGAGGATGCCTATGCCAGAGCGGAGGATTACGCAAAGCAGCTCTTCTTAATGCGGAAGCTGGCGGACGATCAGGGCATTAAGGTAACGGATGCTTTATTAGATGAGCTGGCTGAGGCGGAGTCTTCCTTAACCGGAGAAAAGACTAACCGTGTGAAGCTGATTGAGCAGTACGGTAAGGAGCTGGTAGAAGAGGCTGCAATCCGTAATAAAGTAATGGAATACATTGAGTCTCAGATTACCGTTAAGAATGAAGAGCCTTCCGTAATCATGGAGCAGGACAGCGATAAGGGCAAGGAGAGCAAGGCAAGCGAAGCCGAGACAGAGGCTGCAAAGGAGCAGGAGTCCTCTGCAAGCAAAGAATCCTCCAAGGCTAAGGACGATTCCAAGAAGAAGGAAGAGACCGTCGCTTCTACAGAGGAAAGCTCTGTAATGGCTACCATCGAAACCAAGGCAAAAGAGTAGTAGACAGCGGCGGAAATTTGTTTCGCTTTATGGAAAAAGGTCTGAAAAAGGGAAGTTTCCCGATTTCAGGCCTTTTTTATGCGTAATGAGTACCACTTTCCCAGTGTGGGATATCTCGTTTGCCCCGGACGTATAGCCGGAAACTCTGTAATAGCTTCTAAAAAAATCTTGACAAAAATACTTTAGCATAGTAACGTATTAGCATGATAGCAAATCAAAGTAAAAAATAGAGAAGGAAAGGGAGAAGAGTATGAAAAAGTTTGGAAGAAATCTTTTATGGATGGCAACTGCAGGAGTTTTGGCACTGGGAATGGTGGCTTGCGGAGGAAAGAGCACTACCGGAAGTAGCTCCGGAAGCAAGGAAGAGGGCAGTACGCAGGCAGGCAGCGAGCAGGCCGGTACCGAGAAGGCAGGAGAAAAGGTAGAAGCCAAGGTGGAGGGAAGCAACGGAAGCTTCACCGTGGGCTTTGACCAGGAATTCCCTCCCATGGGCTTTGTAGGCGAGGATGGAAACTACACCGGCTATGACCTGGAGCTGGCAGAGGAAGTGGCAAAGAGATTGGATTTGACCTTTGTACCCAAGCCCATTAACTGGGATGCCAAGGATTTAGAATTAAATTCCGGAAACATTGATTGCATCTGGAACGGCTTCGGTATGGAAGGCCGTGAGGACAGCTATACCTTTGTGGGACCTTACTTAGCCAATAAGCAGGTTTTTGTGGTAAGAGAGGACAGCGATATCAGCAGTCTATCCGATTTAAAAGGGAAGGCGGTAGAGGTGCAGAAGGATTCCACCGGACTTACCGCATTAAATCGAGAGGAAAATAAGAGCTTAAAGGATAGCTTCGGCAGCCTCACCGAGGTGGGAGACTACCAGAATGCCATGATGGATTTGGAATCCGGTGCCTGTGATGCCATTTGCATGGATTCCGTAGTGGCGGAATATCAGATTAAGACCTTTAAAAAGAAGGCTAAGGTTCTTTCCGAAAGCCTGACTGAGGAGCAGTACGGTATTGGCTTCAAGAAGGGGAACACCGAACTGGCAGATAAAGTGAAGAAAACCCTTTTGGAAATGAAGGAAGAAGGCGTGATTGATAAAATCAATGAAAAATGGTTTGATACAACGGAAGGTTTTATCTTACAATAGAAAAGACAAATTTTTAAGACGGCAAAAAAGCGCGTCTTGAAGAAAATAGTAAGGAAAATTCACTAATGCAATAGAGTGAATTTTTCCAAGTGAGCAAGACTAAATCGGTAGAATAAGACTAAATCAATAGAGTAGTAGAGAAAAAAGAAAGACGAAAAGGGGAGAAAAATGGAATGGACTGTGGTGCTGTGGAAGCTGGGAGAAGGATTGCTTGTGAGTTTGGGAATCTTCGCCATAACCCTCCTTTTTTCTTTGCCCTTAGGTCTTTTGGTGGCCTTTGGGAGAATGCATAAGAACCCCTTGATATCGGGAATCATCAAAATCTACATTTCCTTTATGCGGGGAACACCTTTAATGCTACAGCTTTTTATGGTGTATTACGGCCCCTATTACATTTTCAAAGTAAGTCTCCATCCGGGTTACCGCATGACAGCGGTATATATCGGATTTATTCTGAATTATGCGGCATATTTTGCGGAAATCTATCGTTCCGGAATTCAATCCATGGACCGGGGGCAGTATGAGGCGGCGGAAATTCTCGGTTACAGCAAAATGCAGTGTTTCTTCCGTATTATCCTTCCCCAGGTTTGGAAGAAGATTCTTCCTTCTATTACCAATGAGGTGATTTCTTTGGTAAAGGATACTTCTTTAGCCTTTTCCATTTCCGTGATGGAAATGTTTACCCAGGCCAAGGCCCTGTCTTCCTCCCAGAGCTCCATGTTCCCCTTGATTATGGCAGGAGTGCTTTACTACATTTTCAATTTTGTGGTAGCCTTTATTATGGAACAGATGGAAAAGAAGATGGCGTATTATCAATAGAATTGGATGGAAAAGCAGATGTGGGAGTGTCCATCTGAGGAATCAATAGGAGAGCGGAATGGCGATTTTAGAAATGAAAAATATCCGAAAGGCATTTTCAGGAGAGGAAATTCTGAAAGGAATTTCTCTATCCTGTAAGGAGGGCGAGGTGCTCAGCATCATCGGCCCCTCCGGCTCCGGAAAGTCCACATTGCTTCGCATTGCCACCCTCTTGGAAAAGGCGGAGGGAGGAGAGCTTTTCTATGACGGAAAGGCGATTTTTTCGTTGACGGAAGGGCAAAAAAAGCAGGCAACGAAGGAAGAAAAGGAAGAGGCCAAGAAGCTTTTCGGCCTGGTGTTTCAGAACTTCAATCTTTTTCCCCATTGGACGGTTTTGAAAAATGTGATGGATCCCCTGATTCACGTGCAGAGAAAAACAAAGGAAGAAGCGGAAGAAAAAGCTAAAGCAGTGCTTTCCCAAATGGGACTTTTGGAAAAGGCGGAGCAGTATCCCGATTCCCTCTCCGGCGGACAAAAGCAAAGGGTGGCCATTGCCAGAGCCCTGGCCTTAGAGCCGAAGATTTTATTTTTTGATGAGCCAACCTCTGCATTGGATCCGGAGCTTACGGGAGAAGTGCTTTCCGTGATTCGCTCCCTAAAGGGACAGAAGATGGCCATGGTGATTGTTACTCACGAAATGACCTTTGCCAAAGATATTTCCGACCGCATCCTTTTTATGGCGGATGGAGAAGTTATCTGTGAGGGAAGTCCGGAGGAGGTCTTTTCTTCGGAGCAGGAAAGAATGAAAAGCTTCCTGGGAAATTATCAGAATCTTCTTTCCTAAGAGATGATCTTAAAAGAAATGGAATGGGGAAAGTAAGAATATCGTAACTTTTTTTCCGGATTTTTTGAATTTATCAAAAGCAAAAAGGCAGAAAAAGAGCTTGGCAATGTGTAAAAGTGTAATTTTTGTGGATAAGTCCTCTTAAAATCCCATTTTTGGGAAAATGTACAAAGGACTTATCCACATTTTTGTTGAAATGGATGAATTGCTGTTTCGAAAGCTAAAGGAATGCAAAGTTGCTTCTTGATTCTTGATATTCTATTCTCTATTCCTTTGAATGAAAAAATTGAGTCAAGGGAAGAATGGGAAATCCGGGATTAGGCGGAGGAAGCTCTTTCCAAGACAAAAGAACTAGGCTACAATATGGGGCAGAAAGTTTTGGGAAAAGAGCGGAAGAAGGGATTTTACTGTAATGGGGAAGAAAAAAGGAGAAAAACAGGAAGGAAAAACAGTTTTAGCTAAGCATGAAAAAAGCTTAGCTAAAAAAGCGGAAAAGAAGGCGGAGAAAAAGCGGCAAAGGCAGGAAAGAGAGCAGGCGCTGGAGGCAAGGATTGCGGCTTTAGAAATGGCTTTACAGGAAAAACAAGAGAGAACAAGAGAAACGAACTTCGAAGAAAAGAGCGTAAAAGAAGCGGGTGAAACGCTGCCGGAAGCTTCGGAAGAATATACGGAACAAGAGCAGGAAGCTTTAGAAAAGGAGAACCCGGGTAATGCAAAAGAGGAAGCCTTAGAAGAGGAGAATTTGAATGTTTCGGAAGAGGAAAAACCGATTCATTCAGAAGATTCGGAGACCGTTGTTATTGAAGAAGCTTCCGAAAGGAAAGGGATACCGGTCTTTGTAGAGGCTCGTTCTTCCTTCTTTTCTCCGGCCCTTCCTTCCTCCGGAGCAATCAAGGAATTTTTGCAGGCACCGAAGCTTTTACGGGGAGAAATCCGGGAGTACTTGGCGGATCCGGAAGAGGCCATGCTGAAGGAGAAGGAAAAGACAGGACATAAAAGTACCTCTCTGCTTTTTACTATCAGCCTGCTTCTGATGTTTTTCATCGGCTTATACCTTTCCAACGGAAATCCGGCAGCTTCTCTTCAATTTTCCCTGCTCTATGCCTTAAGCTTTTTGCTCTTACCCTTCTTCCTGGTTCTGTTTTTTTCAGAGGGAAGAAGCTTTTCCTCCTTGTTTTATCTCTTTACCAGGGGAAGGTTGGCACTCTACCTTTTAGCAAGTCTATCCTTCTTTTCCCTGCTTTTGGGCTTTCCCCTATTTTCTTTGTTTCTGTTTCTTTTGGGCATACCCTTGGGCATTGTGTTGGATTATACAGCTCTGAAAATAGAGTACGGTCAAAGCGGAAAGGTGCTGAAAATCTGCTTTTTATACAGCGTTTTCGCCCTAAGCTTATTCCTGTTTTTCGGATTTTGCTTCGTGGGCTTTAGTCTGCTAAATTATATTCTGGGGCGTTTATGGGAAGGGAATCTGAACCTGAAAGGATTTTTAGAGTTTTTGCTTTCTCATTTTCCGGAATAGGCTTTTGTTCATCTTCTCTATTTTTTCAAGCAAAATAAACAAAGGAACTGACTTGTCACCGTATTCTTTCTTCCCTATAATGGGAGAGTACATGTGACAAGTCTTTTATTATTTGCCGAGGGCTTCGGAGGGAAACGGCGAATAGAAAAGACTTCATCTAAGGAGGACGAGAAATGAAGAAAAGAATCTTTGCGGCATTCCTGGCTTTGACCATGGCATTCAGCTTAGCGGCTTGCGGTGCTTCCGGCGGAGAGAAGAAAGAAAGTGCAAAGGCTACCGAGCAGGGTTCCGAGAAGGGTACAGAGGCCGGTTCCGAGAAGGTGGAGGAGAGCAAGTCGGAAAAGAAGGATGCTTCTTCCGGCAAGGGTCTGAAGGTTGGTATTGTTACCGACGTAGGAGGAGTAAATGACGGTTCCTTCAACCAGTCTGCTTGGGAAGGATTACAGAGAGCACAGAAGGAGCTTGGTATTGAGGCAAAGTATCTGGAGTCTAAGACCGATGCGGACTATAAGCCCAATATCGAGACCTTTGTGGATGAGGACTATGATTTAATTATTTGTATCGGTTATGCTTTGGCAGATGCTTTAAAGGCAGAGTCCGCTTCCAACCCGGATGTAAAGTTTGCCATCGTGGATGATGCTTCCTTAGCGGATGTTTCCAATGTTACTTCCCTGATGTTCGAGCAGGCACAGGTTTCTTACCTTGCAGGATATGTTGCAGGAAAGACCACTAAGAAGAATACCGTAGGTATCGTTTTGGGAATGGCAACCGACATGATGAACCAGTTCGGATACGGCTATACAGCAGGTGTTTTGGATGCCAATGCAAGTGCTAAGGTTTTACAGGCCAATGCCAACTCCTTTGCAGATACTGCAGCAGGAAAGACTGCAGCAAACAACATGGTAACCAATGGAGCTGATGTTATTTTCCAGGTAGCCGGCGGAACCGGACTGGGCGTAATCGATGCTTGTAAGGAAGCTAAAATCTGGGCTATCGGTGTAGACAGTGATCAGAGCTCTATCGCTCCTGAGACCATTTTGACCTCTGCTATGAAGAGAGTGGACAATGCGGTATTTGATGTAACTAAGGAATTGGTAGACGGAAAAGTTGAGGGCGGTGTAAAGACCTATACTTTGGCTGATGAAGGTGTAGACCTTGCTCCCGGTACGGAGAACATTGATCCTGCAGTGGTTAAAGAAGTAGAAGAAATAAAGAAGAAGATTGTTTCCGGCGAGCTGAAGGTGCCAAACAACAAGGCAGACTTTGAAGCAAAGTACGGAGATGTTTACGAGTTAGACAACTAGGTACAGAGAAAATACTACAGGGATGTGAATTTTCTGAAAGAGTAAGACAGGGGAATAGAAAGGACAGAAAATGAAAGAAATATCCATGGAAAAAGTTGAAGCGGCTCGGCAGGCTATGCTGGAAACAGTAAAGTCAAAGAGCTTGACCCACGAGCAGAAGGTAGCCACAATGGCCAATCATGCGGACTCCCTTCTCTCTGTTCTGAACCTTCCCGAAGGACTTTTGGAAGTTTTACGTTGTGAGCCGGAGAAGCAGTGCATTTGCGACCTTTTCGAAGGAAATGCTCCTATGCGTCCCCGCTATATCATCCCGGATTATGAGAAATTCTTTCGGGAGGGCTCTGCTTTCTTGCAGGTAGAGCCTCCCAAGGATTTGTATGAAGCCATTAACGCTCTGCAAATCTTTTATAAGCATGTTCCATCCGTAACCAATTATCCGGTTTACGTGGGACAGCTGGACACCCTGCTGGATCCTTTTGTGCAGGATATGGACGAAGAGCTTGCCTTTAAAATGATTAAGCTTTTCTGTATCCAGATGGACAGAACGATTCTGGACTCCTTCGCCCATGCCAACATTGGCCCCAAGGCTACCAAGGCCGGAAGACTTCTGCTTCGGGCTATGGCGGAAACCAAGGATGCAGTCCCGAATCTTACCTTGAAATATGATGAGGAGCTTACCGAGGATGACTTTGCCATTGAAGCCATTCGCTGTGCTATGGCCAGTGCCAAGCCAAGCTTTTGCAACCACCGGATGTATTCCAAGGATTTTTCCGGAAATTATGTGATTGCTTCTTGCTACAACGGCTTGGCATACGGAGGGGGAGCCTATACCCTTGTTCGCCTGATCTTAAGTAATATTGCCAAGAGGGCCAAGGGCAGAAAGGATTTTCTGGAGAAAGAGCTCCCCTATATCATGGATCTTTGTGTGCGCTATATGGATGAGCGAATTCGTTTTATCGTGGAAGAGTCCGGCTTTTTCGAGAATAACTTCCTGGCGAAAGAAGGCTTTATCCATAGAGACCGTTTTTCCGCTATGTTCGGCTTGGTGGGACTTGCCGAGGCGGTCAATATTCTTCTGGAAAAGGAAGGAAAGGGTGATTGTCGCTTTGGCCACAGCAAGGAGGCAACGGAGCTGGGGGTAGAGATTATGGATTGCATTTCTGCCTTTAACGAAGCCCACAAGAATCCTTATTGTGAGGTCAGCAACGGACATTTCCTCCTCCATGCCCAGGTAGGGATCTCCACAGATGTGGAAATCAGCCCGGGAACCAGAATCCCCATCGGAGAGGAACCGGAGAATCTGGCAGACCAAATGGAAGTTCTGTCTCATTTCCACCATTACTTCCCCTCCGGAACAGGAGACCTTTTCCCCATTGACAGAACCATTCACCAAAACCCGGAGTATGTTTTGGATATTATGAAGGGGGCTTTCCAAAAGAATCTTCGCTACCTTTCCTTCTATTCCAACGATTCCGACGTGATTCGTATTACCGGATATCTGGTGAAGAAATCCGAGATGGACAAGCTGAAGCAAGGAAAGAGTGTTTTGCAGGACACCGTGGCTTTAGGTTTGGGAGCAGCCGAAAACGGAAAGATTTTGGAGCGTAAGGTTCGCTAAACATTCATGGATTGTATTATGTTTTTACGAAAGAGGAGGCGTATTCAAGCTTCCTCTTTTTCGTTATACTGGGAGAAGAGAGGAATTTCGTACCATGCAAGAATTAGCAGTAAAGAAAGAGAAGCAAGAAGATAGAGAAAAGCCGGAAAGTAGAGTCGAGGGGGGACAGGCAGAAATCAAAGTCCCGGTAAACAAGATTATCCCCTTCAGCTCTGTGGACGGTCCGGGAAATCGAACCGCAATATTTTTACAGGCCTGCAATCTGGACTGTAAGTATTGCCATAATCCGGAAACCAGAGCCCTGTGTATTCACTGCGGAGACTGCATTCCGGGCTGTCCCACCAAGGCTATTTATTGGGAAGAAGGAAGGGTGGCCTTTTCTCCGGAAAAATGTATCGGCTGTGACCAATGTATCCATGCTTGCACACATAACGCCAGCCCCAGAATCCGCCGGATGAGTGCGAAGGAGGTGTTTCAGGAGGCTTCCAAGAACCTTCCCTTTATCCGGGGAATCACCGTGTCCGGGGGAGAGTGTACCCTTTATCCGGAATTCTTACGAGAATTGGGGATGCTCTGTAAAAAGAGGGGCATAGGATTTTTACTGGACTCCAACGGCTATTATGATTTTTCCAAGGACGAAAAAGATTTATTGCCCTACATTGACGGGGTGATGTTGGATATTAAAGCCTATAATGGGGAAGAGCATAAAAGGGTTACCGGTTTTTCCAATGAGGAAATTCTAAAAAATATGCGAATTTTGGCAGAATATGATAAACTCGTTGAGGTAAGGACGGTAGTGGTGCCGGGACTTTTTTCCGGAAAGGATACGGTGGAGAAGGTATCCAAAGAGCTGTCTCCCTATGTAAGGAAGGGACAGAAAATCCGCTACAAAATCATTGCCTACCGAGAATTTGGGGTACGGGAGCAATATAAGCAGTATGAGAGTCCCGGTGAGGAAGAACTGAAGGCTTTGAAGGAGCTGGCCGAACAGGAAGGGATGCAGGACATTATCTTGATTTAATTAGACAGTTAAGGGAAATCGAGGAAGGAGAGCATTTGGAAGATGGAAAGAGATGAAGAGACAAAGGCATGGGAAGGGACTCCGAATGCAGTAACGGGAGACGGGCAGGCTTCCGGAAATTTTGAAAATGCCGGAGAAGCGAAGGATTCCGAAAAAGCCGAAAGCTCTTTGGAAATCGGGGAGAAGGAACCGGTTATTGAAATGCGGGACATTGTGAAGCGCTTTGGAGATTTCGTGGCCAATGACCATGTGCAATTAAAGCTTCATAAGGGAGAAGTTCTTGCGATTTTAGGGGAAAATGGAGCGGGAAAGTCTACCCTTATGAATATTCTCTACGGCATGCTTCGCCCAAGCTCCGGAGAAATTCTGGTTCGTGGACAAAAGGTAGAGATGGACAGCCCGGAAAAGGCTATTTCCTTGGGAATCGGTATGGTGCATCAGCACTTTATGCTGATTCCTCCCTTTACCGTTGCGGAAAATATTATTCTGGGGGCGGAGCCCATGCAGGGGCTTACCGTGGACTTAAACGGAGCGAAGAAAAGGATTCGGGAGCTTTCCGAACAGTACCATTTGATGGTGGATGTGGATGCCAAGGTGGAAGACATCAGCGTAGGCATGCAGCAAAGAGTGGAGATTTTGAAGGTTTTGTACCGAGGTGCGGACATCTTGATTTTAGACGAGCCTACCGCCTCCCTTACTCCTCAGGAAATTGATGAGTTAATGGAAATTATTTCCCATTTGACCAAGGCCGGAAAGTCCATCCTGATTATTACCCACAAATTAAAGGAAATCAAATGCATTGCCCATAAATGTATGATTATCCGACAGGGAAAGTACATTGATACCGTGGATGTATGTTCCTGCTCGGAGGACGATTTGGCAGCCATGATGGTGGGAAGAAAAGTGAATCGAGTAGTGGAAAAGAAGACTCAGGAGCCGGGAGAAGTGGTGCTTTCCGTGAAAAATCTCCATGCCAAGGACTATAGAGGGGTGGAAATCCTAAAGGGACTAAATCTGGAGGTTCGGGCGGGAGAAATCCTGGGACTTGCCGGCATTGACGGAAACGGGCAGTCTGAGCTTGTGGAAATACTAACCGGACTGGCTCATGCTACAGAGGGAGAAATTCAGCTTTTAGGAAAGGATATTTCCTGCAAAAGCCCAAGAGAAATCTTTGATGCGGGCCTTTCCAGTATTCCGGAGGATCGGCAGAAGCACGGTTTGGTACTGGACTTCTCCGTAGCGGAGAACCTGATTTTACAAAATTACGGGGAAGCGCCCTACTCTAAGGGAGGAATTTTACAGAAGAAAGCTATAGAAGAGCATGCCTCCAGGATGATTGAGAAATTTGACATTCGTCCGAAGGGCTGCGAAAGCCGTGCAGCAGGACAGCTTTCCGGCGGAAATCAGCAGAAGGTGATTATTGCCAGAGAGGTGGAAAATGACAAGTCGCTCCTCATTGCCTTTAACCCCACCAGAGGGTTGGATGTGGGAGCCATTGAGTTTGTGCATAAATATCTGGTGGAACAAAGAAATAAGGGCAGGGGAATTCTCTTGATTTCCTTTGAGTTGGAAGAGGTTATGGGCTTGTCCGATAGAATCGGCGTTATTTTCTCCGGAAATATTCAGAAGAGCTTCGCCGGGAATGAGGCGGATGAGTATACCTTGGGACTATATATGGCAGGAGGAAAGGAGTAAGTATGAAAGAGAAAATATTAAAGAGTTCCTTGCTTTACACCCTTCTTTCCATCGCCATCGGCTTTTTGGTAGGGGCTGTTTTGTTGCAGGCCATCGGGGTTTCCCCGGTGAAGGCCTACGGAAAATTGTACCAGGGTGTTTTTGGTAAGCCTAAGTTTATGTTTTACAGCATCATTTACGGAGCACCCCTGATTTTCACAGGTCTGTCCGTTGCTTTCTCCTTCCGTACCGGAATTTTTAATATCGGCGCAGAGGGCCAGTTTGTGATGGGCAGTTTGGTAGCTGTTGTGGTGGGCATTTTATTTCCTTTGCCTGCGCCCCTCCATGTGCTTCTCTGCCTTGTGGTAGCGGCTCTTGCCGGCGCTTTTTGGGGCTTTCTGGTAGGCCTTCTCAAGGTGAAAAAGGGTATCAATGAGGTGCTTTCCTATATTATGTTTAACTGGATTGCCTTCTATTTTTCCAACTACGTGGTGAATTTAAAGACGATTCATACCGACCAGGGAGCAGAGGCCAGTAAGAATATTTTAGCGACCGCCTCCATGAAGATTCCCCAGGCTTTGATCCCCTTTGCGGGAGGAGCAGAGCTTCATGCCGGAGTGCCTTTGGCTTTGCTTTTTGCCTTTCTAATCTGGTTCATTCTGAGCAAAACCACTTTTGGCTATCAGCTTCGGGCGGTGGGCTATTCCCGCAGTGCTGCGGAGTATGGGGGAATCAATTCCAAGAGAGTTTTCCTTTTGTCCATGTCCTTATCCGGTATTCTGGCAGGTCTTGGTGGAGCAGTGCAAATCCTTGGTATGTCTGAGCGTGTCTCCATGTTTGCCGCCCAGGAGGGCTATGGCTTCCAGGGCATTACGGTGGCGCTGATTGGAGGAACCCATCCCCTTGGCTGCATTTTCTCCGGTCTTTTCTATGGCGCCATGAAGTATGGCGGAAACAAATTAACAACGGTGGATGTTCCTGCGGAAGTGGTAAGCATTATCATGGGAACCATCATCATTTTCATCGCCATCACGCCGGTGATTAAAAATCTTGTACAGAGAGGATTCCAAAAGAAGGGAGAGAGCCATGCTGAATGATCTGGGATTACTGTTAAATGCGGTTTTGATTTCTACGCCACCCCTCCTCTTGGCAGGGCTTGGTTCTTGTTGCTCCGAGCGTTCCGGTGTGGTAAATATCGGAATCGAAGGAATGATGACTCTGGGCGCCTTTGTAGGAGCCTGTGTGGCCTATTTTACCGGAAACGGATGGCTGGGATTTTTTGCGGGAGGCTGTGCCGGAGCCCTTCTTGGTTTGATTCATGCGGTGGTTTGTGTGTCCCTTCATGCGGATCAAACCATTGCGGGGACGGCCATTAACTTTGTCGGACCGGGCTTTGCAGTTTTCCTTTGCAAAGCTATTTTTGACAATTCTTCGGACACACCGGCTTTGGATTTATCCGCAAAGCTTCCGAAGATGTTTGAAGGAAAGTTTGCTTCAGGTTCCTTCCTGTATAATGTGGTAAGCACCTATTCCGTGGCTTATCTTAGCTTTCTTTTGGTGCTTTTGCTTTGGTTTATCTTCTTTAAAACCCGTTACGGTATGCGGCTCCGAGCAGCAGGAGAACACCCCTGGGCCTGTGAAACCTTGGGAATCAATGTTTATAAGGTTCGCTACATTGCGGTGATTCTTTCCGGCTTTTTGTCCGGCCTGGGAGGAGCCTTTGTGACCTTGGCTACCGTATCCCAATTCCGCCCCTCCGTTATCGTGGGACAGGGATTTATCGCCATTGCGGCGGTGATTTTTGGAAAATTCACGCCCCAGGGAACCTTCCTGGGCTGCCTGATTTTCGGACTGTGTAACGGTCTTCGTGCATTGCTTGGATCCGGAAATATGGTATCTCCTCACTTGCTCTCCATGATTCCCTATGTGGTAACCATCCTGACCTTGGTATTCTTTGTAGGAGCAGGACATGTACCAAAGGCAAACGGCAGAATCTTTGTTCGGACGAGATAAGGAAGAGTAGCGAGTATAAAGACAACGATGAAAGTAAAACAACCGGTCAGGGCAATAACTGCGGTTAAAGCAAAGATAGTAGAAGAGTAGGGAAGTAAAGAAATGAATTGGAAAGATTTATGGAATAAAAAATACCTGATGATTTCGGTATATGTATTGCTGACGGCACTCCTGTATCATCTGGGAAGCCGTTTGGTGGATCATCTGGAAGGGATTCCCTCATTATGGACAAGGCACTTTTCCTGGCTGTCCCAAGTGACTTCTCCTTTGCTCTTGGGATTTGCTTTGGCGTATTTGCTGAGTCCTCTCTGTACCATACTGGAGAGGGCCTTAGGGAAAATTCCTCTTTTTCAGAAGAAAGAGAAACTACGGAAAAATCTGGGCATTCTGCTTTGCTATCTCTTGATATTACTTTTTCTGGTACTGCTTGCCTCTCTTTTTGTATCCGTCCTGACCAAAAATATTCAGCTGATTCAGGGAGAAGATTTTGCTAAGGGATTGGAGAGCGTACTGCTTCTTTTAAAAAGTTTTTATGAGGACTTGAACCAAAGAGTTTCAGAGATTCCTATTGCGGGAAATGATTTGCAGGAGGGAATACGAACTTTTTTAGCAAAGCTTTTAAGCTTTGTACAAAACCTGGGCAGTAATTTCATATCCTCTGTGGGAAATATGGGAAGCCTGATAGGCACTCTGCTCTTTGGTATTATTTTTTCTATTTATTTTCTGGCAGATGGGGTAAAGATTGCGCTATATTGGGAAAGAATTTTTCGCCTAATCTTGGGGGAAAAGAGAGTTTTAGCCTTTCGCGGATTTCTAAAGGATGCGGATAGAGCCTTTTCCGGTTATATCCGTGGACAGATGATTGACGGCATCATTATGGCTATTTTGGTTAGTTTTAGCCTAAGTCTTATAGGGGTACGCTATGCCGTAGCCATAGGAATTCTTACCGGGATTGGAAATCTAATACCCTATGTGGGTCCCTTTGTAGCCTATGGCACTACCATTTTAGTATGCACCCTTTACGGGGATTTTTCTAAATTATTACCGGCTGTCTTAGCCCTGTTTGCGATTCAGACCGTTGATGGAAACGTGATTAACCCAAGACTCCTTTCCAATAGTATAGACATTCATCCTCTACTGGTAATTATCTCTTTAATTATCGGCGGCGCAGTGGGAGGAGTTTTGGGAATCTTCCTGGCCGCCCCCATCGCCAGCCTGATTAAGTTACAGGTGGATCGGATGATAGAAAAGGGGGAAGCAAAGAAAAAAGAGGTTTCATGAGTCGCTTTCTTCATTAGAGGTTCGGAACAGGGGCACGCTCTCGCTAACCTCGCCACGTAGCAGTTCTAAGCTTTTACAAAACAAAAGCTAAGAACTGACGGGCTCAGATTACCCCTTATTCCGAACCTCTAATAGGAAAGCTTACCCCTGTAACTGCACTGTTTTTTCATTGCTTCCACTCTTGGATACCTAGTAAGTAGAGCGGGTTAAGTGTCTTTTCTCATTTCATCCCTATCCTATAGAAAACCTAGGTGAATTTATTGCTTCGCCTTTTTACGATACTTGAAAGCTCTAAACGCATTCTAAATGTAGTCTAAATGCATTCGGGGTGCTGTACCCCTTTCTTCAGTTGTGCAGCTTTTTCTGCGCCTTCCAGTCTTTCCACCAGTGCCAAAGCGAAGTCTAAAGCGACGCCCATTCCTCTACCGGTAATGATCTGTTTTCCAACTTCCACGGCTTTTCCGCTCCATTTTGCGCCGTCTACGCCGGAGATGCCTTCTTCAAAGCCCGGATAGCAGGTGAAGTGTTGCCCTTTCAAAAATCCCAGACGCCCGAAAATGCCGGGGGCTGCACAGATTGCGGCCAGATCCTTTCCTGCTTGGAACTGCTTTTGCAAAGCTTCCAGCAACTTTTTATTTTCCTCTAAATGGGGAACTCCGGGAATTCCACCGGGTAAGAAAAGTAAATCCGCGGAGGAAAAATCATTTTCCGTAAGCTCGGAAATATTCTTATCACAGAGCACGGTAATCTGGTGGGAGCCCTTCACGAGCTTATCCGGAGCAACTGCAATAAGCTCCACCGAAACACCTGCTCTTCGTAAAATATCCACCACCATTAAACATTCAATTTCTTCCGTGCCTTCCGCAAAAAATGCAAGTACCTTTTTCATAGAAACTCCTTTCAACGCTTTTTGTATTTCACTACAGTCATAACTTTCATTACTTTCATTACCGCCATTACTTTTATTACCGCCATTACTTTCATTAAAGCTATTATAGCATTACCGCCATTACTTTCATTGCTGCCGGTGCTTAGCTTTCTTACACTGCGATACTTATCTTACTCCATTTTTTGAAAAAGAAATAGAGTGAGAAGAATTGTGAGCAGAAGAGCAGGAAAATGTTTGAAAAAGCTTTGGAAAATTTTATCTTGCAAAAAAAAGCTTTTTGAATAAAATATTAAAAGTAGTATAAAATTGTAATGATTTCACTAATCATATCAGTAAAATACAGGATTTCTTTGGCGGAAATGTCGTAAGTGTGGAGTGTAAGGGTGATTGGTTGAAAGAAGGGAGAGTCTATGGGAGAAAACAAAGAGATAGTAGAGGAAAGTGGAATGATGTCGCAGAACAGCGCAGATGTAGAGAGAGAAGGCAGCTCGCAACAGAACCCGCAAAATAAGGGAAGGCTTGGAGCCTATAAGGAACCGCTGCTTCTCCTGCTGTGTGTAACGATAGGTGCTGTTTTAGGATTGGTATTTCGGGAGAAGGTGGCATTTTTAAAGCCGGTGGGACAGATTTTTCTAAATCTTTTGTTTACCCTCCTGGTACCGCTGATTTTCTTCTCTATTTCCGCCTCCATTGCCAACGTATCGGATACCAATAAGGTAGGAAAATTGCTTTTTTGCCTGATTCTGATTTTTGTCAGTACGGCGGCGATAGCGGCGGTTTTGATGTTTACCGTAGTACACTTCGTGGGGCTGGATACCCGGCTGAACTTAGTGGCGGAAGCGGTGGAGGATGTGAAGAAAACGGATATGGCCAGCCAGATCGTAGATATGTTTACGGTTTCCGATTTTCCCCTGGTCATCAGCCGTGCCCATATCCTGCCTTTGATTATCTTTTCCATCTTTACCGGAATGGCAGTATCCCTAATGGGAAAAGAGGGAGAGTATGTAGCCAATTTTCTGAACCAGTGGTCCAAGGTCTTTTATAAGATGGTTTCTCTTTTAATGAAGCTGGCCCCCATTGGAATCGGAGCCTATTTTGCGGATTTAACCGGAACCTACGGCATTGACTTGATTAAAACCTATGGAAGAGCCTTACTTACCTTTTACCCCACGGTTATCGTATATTTCTTCCTTTTCCTTGGCTTCTATGCATTTTTGGCAGCAGGTCCCTGGGGAGTGAAAAATTTCTTCCGGGTAATTTTCCTTCCGGCATTAACCGCATTGGGAACCAGAAGCTCAGCAGCAGCCATTCCTTTGCAGCTGGAATCCTGCGATGATTTGGGGGTACCCAGAGAAATTTCCTCTGTAGTTATCCCCACCGGAGCCACCTGCCACATGGATGGCGCGTGTCTTGCGACAGTGTATGAGATTTTATTGGTTTCCGCTCTTTTCGGTCATTCCTTCCACGGCATAGGAGATTACCTCTATGCGATAGTGGTGTCTGTAGTGGCCAGCGTGGCGGTTTCCTCCGTCCCCGGCGGTGGAGCGGCTATGGAAACCATGATTCTTGCCGCCTTCGGTTTTCCTCCACAGGCCCTGCCTATGATGCTGATGCTGACTCAGCTTTTTGACGCCGGATGTACCCTGTTGAACTCCTGCGGCGATACGGTAGCTTCCATGCTGATTAGTAGAATCATGTTGGGAAAGGATTGGTATAAGAAGAAGGAAAACGGAAAGCTTTCCCCTGAAAATGCCTAAAAGCAGGTAAAAGCTGGCTAATTCTCCTTCTGAAAATGCCTAAGGGCAGATGAAAAACCGGCTGAACCGACTTTTGAAATGAGCCGGCAAGCAACGAAAAAATATACCCTTTTAAAGCGAAAAAAAGGACGGTATATTTCATTTATATCTATGCATAAAACCGATTTATGCAAAAAGCTCAAATTGATAATTATTTTAATGAAGAAAACAGGATAAAATGCCCAAATAGGATTGAAAAAGAATTGACAAGCCGGGAGAAATGGGGTAGAATTGCTTTACTCGAATCGATAAGGATTCGACCTAAAAATTGGCGAACAGGTTTAATCGACCCTTACTACTCTATACAGCAGAGAACCCGACGGAGACGCCGGGTTTTTTGCTATCTATAAGGAAATACAAGGATTTTCCCCAAAGGAGCCGGAAAGAAAAGAAAAAGCTCCTGTGCATAAGGAAGGAGATTTTATGCAATTTCCCTTAAAGATTAATTATAGTAAAAAGGCATAAAAAAGAGAGTTTTATAAGAATTCAAAATTAGACTTTACCCCCTTCCTTAGATAAAATAGATGCGGTCGGAGAAGAATACACATCATTGTCTTTCCTCAAAATCACTTTTCCGAGAAACAGAAGTGAGCGTAAAACATTTTCCTTTCATAGACCGGAAAGAGCCTATCCGAAGGGGAAATTTTTTTTATCTTGAAAGCGAAAGAAATTTTGCGAAAGAGATTCTGTTTTCTGAAATAAGACCGGGAAAGACGCCAAAGAAGGAGAAAAATATGGAGTCTATTGTTACTTATCATGCAACGAAGGTAAGCCCTCAGGAAGTACAGAGAAAGGCAGAAGAGCAGTATGCCGGCGGATACTTCTGCTGTGAGGCAGTTATGTCCGTAATCCGTGACGCT
Source organism: uncultured Oribacterium sp. (assembly GCF_902481605.1). Classification (NCBI taxonomy): domain Bacteria; kingdom Bacillati; phylum Bacillota; class Clostridia; order Lachnospirales; family Lachnospiraceae; genus Oribacterium; species uncultured Oribacterium sp. Next base: position 57,967 of record NZ_CABSXI010000008.1, read on the forward strand.
TTCCAGGCAGATGTTCCGGAGTCCGTTATTGCCATGTCGTCCGGTATGTCTATCGGAGCAGGTCGTTCTGGCTGTATGTGTGGAGCTTTAAACGGCGGAATCCTTGCCCTTGGTATGTTCTTCGGTAGAACAACACCGGACGGTCCTAAGGATCCAAAGGTAAATGCTTTAATGGCATTGTCCAAGGAACTACACGATTGGTTCAGAGACTCCAATGCTAAGCATGCCGCTTGCTGCCGTGTTCTTACCAGAGGCTTTGATATGGCAGGCGGAGAGCATAAGAAGCAGTGTATTGCTTTCACAGGACTTTGCGCCGGAAAGGTTGCAGAGATTCTTTGCAGAGAGTTAGGCGTTGAAAATGTTGATTCCGCGCCTATCAAGGGTCTGGAAGCACCTTACCTTCCACCTGTAAAAGAAGTGGTATAAGGAGGAAGTATGGAAAAAATCAAAAGAGTGCCCTTGGCTATTTCCGGTGTGATTTTGGGAATGGCGGCTTTGGGAAATTTATTACAGTCCTACGGTGAGGGAATTCGCCTGATTTTTGGAGGAGTAGCCTTTGTACTGCTCCTTCTTCTTCTGTGTAAGGCGATTTTCTTCCCACAAGTACTCAAAGAAGAATTCAGTAATCCCATTGGTGCCGGTGTTACCGCCACCTTCCCCATGGCTTTAATGCTGTTTTCCGTGTATGCAAAGCCCTTTGTTCCGGGCATTGCCTTTCCCTTATGGTGTGTAGCCATTCTGCTACAGATTCTTTTACTCCTCTATTTCACCAAGACCTTCGTTTTACACTTTGAGGAGAAAAATGTCCATACAGTATGGTACATCGTTTATGTGGGAATCGTAGTGGCATCCCTTACTTCTCCTGCTTATAAAATGCAGGCTTTGGGACAGGGAATCTTTTACTTCGGCTTTATCGCCCTGCTGATTCTTTTGGTGGTGGTTTCGAAACGTTATCTGAAAATGCCGGTACCGGAACCTGCAAAGCCTTTAATGATGATTTATGCAGCGCCTATGGCTCTTTGCACTGCCGGCTATAATCAGGCATTTGCGGAGAAGAATCAGGGATTTGTACTCTTCTTACTGGCAGCAACCTCAGTGATTTATCTTTTTGCCCTGGTAAAGAGCATTTCCTTCCTGAAGCTCCCCTTCTACCCAAGCTATGCAGCCTTCACCTTCCCCTTCGTTATTTCCGCTATTGCTACAAAGCAAAGCGTGCTGGTTTTAGGGAAAATGGGAATGAGCCTTGCCTTCATGCAGCCGGTGGTTTTACTGGAAACCATCATTGCCGCAGGCTTTACCATTTATGCCTGCCTGAGATTTTTGGAGCATATCTTCCTAAAGAAGGCTTAACGAAAAAGAAAGTCTCAAAGGGACTAAGAAAAATAGAATTAAATAGCGCATCGAATCAATAGGTCCGAAGCAGGGGTAATCTGAGCCCATGGGTTCTTAGCTTTTGTTCTTTGAAAGCTTAGAACCCCTATGAGGCGAAGTTAGCGAGAGCGTGCCCCGCTTCGGACCTATTGATTTGATACGCATATAGTATTGGTGATAGTCCCTTTGATACCCCCGTTAGTTTCTCCTATTTGTTTCTAAAATTCTCTTTATTCTTTGGAGAATTCCTTGTCATTGAAGTTTTTCTCTGTTATCCTAAGGAAACACTTGCGGAGATGGACAGACAGATTAGTTGAAGGACAACGGAAAAGGGGAAGCAATGAGCGATTTTTCATTTAATCATTTTAATTTTAATGTACTGGATCTGCAGAGAAGTTTGCGCTTTTATGAGGAGGCGCTGGACTTACATGAATTAAGCAGAAATGAGCAGGATGATTTTATCATCGTTTATCTGGGAGATGATTCTACGGATTTTCGTTTGGAGTTAACCTATCTGAAGAATAGAACAGAAGCCTATGACTTGGGAGAGCAGGAGTTCCATTTGGCTCTTAGGACTGTGGATATCGGTGCGGCCCATGACCGGCATGAAAAGATGGGATGCATTTGTTTTGAGAATCACGGCATGGGAATTTATTTTATCGAAGATCCGGATGGATACTGGATTGAGATAATTCCGGATAGAACCAAGCCCATTACTTGGCGATAAGGTAAGAATAAAGAAAGCGACTTCTAAGGGATTTTCCCAAGGAAGTCGCTTTTTGCATTAATGGACTTTAGCCAGTATCGGAGCTGACATTTGAAAAATGTTAGCTCTGATACAAAAAACCACCCGCTATGCGGG
>NZ_CABSXI010000009.1:0-55254 GCF_902481605.1 uncultured Oribacterium sp.
TACAGCAACGGTAGCGGTGAAGATGAAGTCCTTTCCCTCTCCAATCTGCTCAACGCCGATTTCTGGACGGGAAACGATGTCTAAGCCGGATTCCTTGGCAGCTGCAGGATAATGAGTATCCAAAATGTTGTTAATCGCTGCATCGTAGAAAACCTGTGGGCCATAATGCTGCTCAATCATCTTCTTTGTAGCTTTTCCTTTACGGAAGCCGGGAATGTTGTAACGTGTCTTAGTCTTCTGGTAAGCCTGTTCTACAGCCTGAGCAAAGTCCTCTGCGGATACATCTACTGTAATCTTTGCCATATTCTTTTCTAGATTTTCTACCTTTACGCTCATTGCGCATACCTCCAAAACTTTTCTCTTATAATTTAAAAACCGCCTTTGCTGGGCTTTCGAGGGTAAAGTATAGCATTGAACGGACATTTCTGCAATAAAAAGAAGAAAAAGCCTGCTTTAATCCTTTAATTTAAGATTGGAAAGCTCCTTTGCAAAACTGAGTTCTGCATTGGAATATCCTCTTTCCCCGGTAAGTTCCTCGGAAAACCAGTCTAAGGGCTGAAAAGAAAGAGCCTCCTCCTCGGAAGAAAACTCCACTTCCGCATAACAAAGTCCCTCCAGCTCTCCCTGAAATATATCCAATTCTACGGTATAAGCTCCATGGGGTATGGTATACCTGAACTTTCGTATCACCCTTCCCTCTGTCTTTCCAATCAAGGTCTCATAGGCTTCCTTTGTTAAGGGCAGGTTATACTCCTCTCTGGAAAGTCTCCCCCTTCCTTTATAGCAAAAGATGTACTCCTCCTGCTTCTGCCCTTCGGAAATACCGGCTTTCTCATTCTTGTCAGAAATGCTGCTTCCCTCTTTTTCGCCGGAAATACTGTCCACCTCTTCTCCACCGAAAATGCTGCTTTCCTTCCGAATACGAAGGGTAGGATTTTGGCATAGATAGGCTTGTTCCAGAAGTTTACAAGGAAAATGCTTATAGTCCTTTGGAAGTTTTCGAACCCTCCATTTTCTTTCGATTTCCTGTCCCATATTACTCCTCATCCTGTATTCATCGTCATATAGCCGCTTGTTCCATACTGTATGGATTCCACATAAAGCATAGCTTTCCACCAAAAAAGCCGGGCCTAAAGCCCGGCTTTAAAGTCTTATTCTTCAGATGCTGCCTCAACGTCTACGTCAGCTACATCTCCTTCCTCTTCAGGAAGAAGAGCCTTGATAGAAAGAGAAATCTTATGGTTGTCTACGTCTAAATCAACCACTCTTGCTTCGATTTCCTGTCCGGGCTCAAGAACATCGGATGGCTTGTTCACATGATCCTTAGAAATCTGAGAAACATGTAATAAAGCATCGATTCCCTTGTCTAACTCGATAAATGCACCGAAGTCAGTCATTCTTGCAACTCTACCGGTAACGATTTCGCCTACGGCATACTTGCTCTCTGCATCCTTCCATGGGTTCTCGTTCGGGAACTTTCTGGTTAATGCAATTCTCTCTCCGCTGATTTCCTTAACCAGAACTTCTACTTCCTGTCCCGGCTTAAAGAGCTTCTTCGGATTCTCGATTCTTCCCCAGCTCATCTCGGAGATGTGAAGAAGTCCGTCTGCACCGCCAAGGTCGATGAATGCACCGAAGTCGGTAAGATTCTTAACCACACCGGTACGGATATCTCCTTCCTTTAACTCAGAGAAGAGCTTGTCATGCTGCTCTTTCTTCATAGCAGACATAATCTGCTTTCTGTCTCCAATAATTCTTCTCTTGGCTGGATTGAACTCGGTAATAACAAACTGAATGTCCTGTCCCTGATACTTGTTTAAATCTCTCTCAAAGCTATCGGATACTAAGGAAGCGGGAACGAAAATTCTTGCTCCGTCCACTTCTACATTCAATCCGCCCTTAACAACCTGTACTACCTTACCGGTAAGAATAGCATTCTCTTCAAATGCCTTTCTTAACTCCTCGGAAGCCTTAGACTGAAGAGCATCTCTGTGGGAAAGAACGACCTGACCTTCACCGTCATTGACCTTCTTAACCTTACACTCAATCTCGTCTCCTACAGATACTACTGTAGTTAAGTCTAATTGGTTGTCTGCACTGTAATCACTTCTGGTCATAATTCCATCGGACTTGTATCCGATGTTCAGTGCGATCTCATCCGGCTTCACACTGATAACAGTTCCTGTAACGATTTCCCCCGCATGAACCGACTTTAATGATTCCTCAAGCATTTGTTCAAAACTCATTTCTGACATAAGTTAGAACCTCCTCTATTATTTCTTTTGGGGTGCTTGCCCCTGCTGTGATACCTACGTTGCGAATCGCTTCATCCGAGTTGAATTTAAGATCTTTCACCGTTTGTATCAGCTGGGTATTAGGGCATATCGCCCGGCATATCTCAAATAACTTCTTTGTGTTAGATGAACTGCTTCCACCAATCACCACCATGGCGTCGGATCGTCCAGCTAATTCCTTTGCTTCTGACTGCCTTTCGAAAGTTGCGTTGCAAATCGTATTGATAACAGAAACATGATACCCCTTTTTTTTAAAAAGTGCAAGAACTAGTTTGAATTTATCAATATGAAAAGTAGTTTGGGCCACTACAAAGATTTCCTGCCCCTCTCCATCCGGCAGTGCCTCCACCTCTTCTATGCCTTTTAGAGCCGTCACGTCTCCCTTTCCCCAGCCTAGGATTCCCTGCACTTCGGGATGCTCCGGATCACCCATTACAATGACTCTTTCTCCCTTTTCACTGTGCTCCCGTACAAGACGCTGAATCTTTCGTACATAGGGACAGGAGCTGTCCACAATTTCGATATCTTTACCCTGAAGCAGTTTGTAAATCTCTTCCCCTACCCCATGGGCGCGAATCACCAAAATTCCTTTTTCCAAACGGGACAGCTCTTCCTTTGTCTTTAAAAGCTTAACCCCTCTGTCCTCCAGGGCTTTTACCACCTGCTCGTTATGCACTATGGCTCCATAGGTATAAATCGGTCTTCTCTCCGACTCATCCTTCTTCTCTTCCTCGGAAAGAACGCGATAGACCGCATCCACAGCCCGTTCCACCCCAAAGCAAAAGCCTGCACTTTTCGCCAGGACCGCCTCCATTTTATTCCTCACTTCCCACACAATAGCTTAACATCTTATCCACAACTTCAGAAATAGACAAAGTACTGCTATCGATTTCAATGGCATCCTCCGCCTTTTTCAAGGGGGCAATGGCCCTGGTGCTGTCTCTGTGATCTCTTTCCTTTACTTCCATAAGCACCTGTTCAAGGCTGATTTTTTCTCCCTTTTCCAAAAGCTCCTTCCAGCGTCTTTCTGCCCGAATTTCGGGAGAAGCGGTTAAATAGAACTTTTTATTTGCCTTCGGCAAAACCACCGTACCGATATCTCTTCCATCCATTACACAGGAATGCTCTTTGGCTACATTTCTCTGTAAATCCAGCAGTTTTTCCCGAACACAGCCGTATTGAGAAATCATAGAGGCTCCCTGTCCCAGCTCCGGAGTACGAATGTAGTCCGTACAATCCTCTTTGTTACAAAAAACCTTCTGCTTTTCCCCTTCGTATGCCAAGTCCACCTGTAGGGCAGGAAGCGCTTCTTCTATACTTTTTTCCGCCGTAAAAGGAATTCCTTTTTCGGCAATTCCATAAGCAAGGCCACGATACAGCGCTCCGGTATCTACATAATAAAAGCCCAGGCTTTTCGATAGTAATTTTGCAATGGTGGATTTGCCCGCCCCTGCAGGTCCGTCTATGGCTATTGTATATGGCATGTGTTCTTCCTTTCTTTTTTCTGAAAAGCTTTGTCTTACAAACGCTTATCAAAGGTCTCTTCTCTACAGCTTCATCTTACCGCTCTACTTATAGCTCTACTTATAGCTTTTCTTATTATTTTTTTATTGCATTTTTACTGCTCTTCTTTTAGGGATCTTCCTGCGGATTGTCCTGCTAAAACACCGGTGGAGATGGCGATTTGCATATTAAAGCCTCCGGTATAGGCATCCAGATCCACTACCTCCCCCGCAAAGTAAAGTCCCGGAACCTTCTTGGCCTCAAGACTTTTCTTGGAAAGCTCCGTGGTTTCCACGCCCCCCTTGGTGACTATGGCTTCCGGAAAGCCTCCCAGCCCCTGCACTGTAAAAGGGAAGCTGTGAAAGAGATTTAAAATCTTCCTTCGTTCCTCTTTCTTCAGCTCCGAGCTTTTTTTCTCTAAAGACACGTCCTGCTTTTCCAAGCGTTTCAAGAAAATGGGATAAAGCTGAGCAGGAAGATAGGATTTTAAAAGCTGATAGAGCTTTTCCTTTCCCTTGCTTTCACAGTCTCTTAGGAAAAAGCTGTCAAACTGCTCCTGTCCCATTTCCGCCTTAAGGTCAATAGCGATTTGATAGCTTCCCATAGGAGCTTCTGAAATTTCCGGACTTAGGGCTGCACTGGCGGATAAAACCACCGGTCCTAATAGGCTGTTCTTTTGAAAATATAATTCTCCGGTCTTTTCGTAGAGGCATTTCCCCTTTTCATTTAAGATTTTCAGACCGATATGCTTTAGCTTCAGACCGGAAAGCGGGTACACATCCTCCTCCAAAACCTCCATTTTCACCAAAGAGGGGTAGGTTTTCGTCACCTCTATGGAAAAGGCCTTGGCAAAGTCGTAGCCGTCTCCCGTGGAGCCCGTAGAGGGATAGCTTAGTCCTCCGGTGGCGATAATAACTTTCTTTACTTCCACCTCCGGAAAATTTCCCTTAATCAGAAAGACATCTCCCTTTTTCCTGATAGAGTCCACCTTTTTATTCAGGCAGACCTTTACCCCTTCCCTTTGTAGAGCCTTCTTCATCCCGTCTGTTAGAGAAAAGGCCTTATTGCTCTCCGGGAAAATGCGGCCTCCCCGCTCTTCCTTCAGCGCACAGCCATTTTTTTCCATAAAGGCAATAGCATCCTGATTGTTAAAGTTCCGAAAGGTCCCCATAAAAAACCGGGGATTTCGAAGGATTTTCTCCATAAAAATGCTCTCCTCACAGGAATTGGTCCAGTTTCCCCTTCCTTTCCCTGTGATAAAAAGCTTCTTCCCCAGCTTTTCATTTTTTTCGAAAAGAACGACCTCTCGATTTCCGGCCTCCTTTTTCCCATAGATGGCCGCCATCATCCCCGCCGGTCCTCCGCCTATGACAAGAATGTCCATAGCCCTCACTTTCTCTTCCTACATCTTGGAAAGGAAGTCATTTTCTCCCTTTCCAAGACAATCCTTCCTATTTCAAGAAGGCTTTTCTGCTGCAAAATATTTATACCGATAAAACAAACATATTGTAAATCGCCTTAATCGCCGCATTGAAGTCTTCGTTTTTCACACCGATAATGATGTTGTACTCGGAAGATCCCTGGTCAATCATCTTGATATTGATGTACTCATGAGCAAGAGCAGAGAAAATACGACCTGCCACACCTCTAGAGGACTTCATGCCTCTTCCTACAACGGCAATCAAAGATAAATCCGCTTCCAATTCAATCAGATCCGGATTCACTGCTCTTTGAATCCCCTGTAACACCTTCTGTTCATGGGATTCCAGCTCCTCCTGATGAATGAACAATGTTAAGGTATCGATACCGGATGGGGTATGCTCTACGGAAATACCGTTCTCCTCGATTACGGAAAGCACCTTACGGATAAATCCGATTTCAGCATTCATCATGGCTTTTTCAATGTTGATGGAGCAGAAATTCTTCTTTCCGGCAATTCCGGTGATGATAAATCTGGGCTTTTTCAGGGTATTGGCCACAATCATGGTGCCGTGATCCTGAGGTGCATTGGTATTTTTGATCTGGATGGGAATTCCCTCTTTTCGTACCGGGAAAATGGCATCCTCGTGGAGAACACCGGCTCCCATATAGCTAAGCTCTCGTAATTCTCTATAGGTGATATAATCAATAACTTCCGGATTTTTCACAATGCGAGGATCCGCCACCAAAAAGCCGGATACATCGGTCCAGTTTTCATAAAGATCCGCATGAACCGCCGCAGCAATCAAAGAGCCGGTAACATCGGAGCCTCCTCTGGAGAAGGTAATGGTTGCTCCCTCCCCATTGGCTCCGTAGAAGCCGGGGATTACCGCATAGTCCAAGTCCTTTAAGACTTCTCTGGACATCATCTCCGTTTTTTCAAAATCGCAGCTTCCGTCCTCTAAAAAGAAAATCATATCTTTGGCATCCACAAAGGGAAAGCCCAAGAAATCCGCCATACACTTGGCGTTCAAATATTCTCCCCGGGATGCGGCATAGTCTCTGCTCTCTCCTGCCAGAAGCTTCTCGTAAATCTCCTGAAAGTCAGCCTCCAGAGAAATGGACAAATCCAAATCAGAAATAATATCCCGAAAACGATTTTTAATCTTCTCTAAAATTTCCTCTGCGCCGGACTTATTCTGTACCGCATCATATAAAGACAGCAACAAATCCGTCACCTTCGTATCCTTATCATTTCGTTTTCCCGGTGCGGAAACCACAATATAGTGTCTGTCCCGATCCTCCATAACGATTTCTTTTACCTTACGAAACTGTTCTCCGCTGGCGCAGGAGCTTCCTCCGAATTTTGCAATTTTCAGCATCCCTTTTTCCTTCTCTCTTTTATACTTTCCTTCGTTTCAAATTTTTTTATATTTCTAGCTTACCTCTCTCTAAACTTATATGCCCATCTTCCCGCCTTCCACGGAAAATCCCTGATAAGAATAGAAAAAGAATGGGGAAATTGTATCATTTCCCCATTCATAAAACAAGGTATAGAGGGCTCAGTTTTCACTCTCCTGCCTTTTCTAAGACAATTCTATATTCCTCTATCCTATTTCCTTACTCATTTCGGATAGCTGCAAGAGGACTTAGCTTCATGGCTCTTACAGAGGGGAAATAACCGGATAACATACCCACCAGCATGGCAAAGCCGATAGCAAAAAGAGCAAGCCAAGCCGGAATCAGGGAAAGCTGTCCTTCTCCGCCATTGGTAAAGCCGCTCAGCACATCGCTTCCTCCGCCGCCGGTTAAGCTGTTAATAATCGCGGAAATTCCGTAGCTTAAGGCAATGCCGATTAAGCCTCCGAAAAATCCGATAAGAGCGGATTCTGTCAGGAACATATTTCGAATATCTCCCATATCACAGCCCAAAACCTTCATTACACCGATTTCCTTGGTTCTTTCGAAAATGGACATCATCATGGTGTTCATGATTCCGATGGCTGCAACCAGTAAGGAAACTGCACCGATTCCTCCCAAAACCATTTGAACCATGTTGATGGAGTCCTGGCTTTGCTTTAACCATTCCAGGTTAGAGTATGCGGAGTACCCCATATCCGTAATCGTCTTCTGAACCTCGGATACATTTTTCATATCATCTACGAAAACATAGGCTTCATCGTAGACATAGTAACGAAGAGGCTTTCCGTTCTTTCCCGTCTTAGGATCCGGAACCAGGTCCTTCTTATAAATCTTTTTTAAAAACGCCTTCAGGGTGTCAATATCCGCATAGGCGTACATGGATTCCTCGCTGTAATCCTCTGCAGTTCCTTCCATGATACCGGCTGTCTTAAGAATGTATTTTTTCTGAGGCTTATTGTTTGCTGTCTCCGGCTGGTCTTTGCTGACTCCGTTAGGATTGGATACCTGCTTTTCCGGGAAAATGTAGAAAATAGTATCCTTCATAGGGTTGGCCACATAACTGTCTTGCCAGTTCTTCACCTTATGAAAGGAGCTTCCTACCGTATTGCCGTAAACCAATGTCAGTTCAGAATCTCCGGCAGGAGGTGTAGTTCCCTCCTTTAATTTCATCTGGGAAAAATACGCCTGAGAAACCCCCCGAATACTATAATTGGCCTCATAGGCTCCGAATTTTGCGGTAATCGGCACCTCCAGGGACGGGGAAACACCGGTTACATGGGGGATAGTCTCCAATTGCTTCAGGCTGTCATCCGTCAGCTGTACCGCCGCTTTTTTACCGGTATTATCCGCCATTCCTCCGTAATTACTGATGTTGATTTTTGTTAGTGACCCGGAGTTTTTAAAGGACTGCAAAAGAGATTCACTCATCCCCAGTCCCAGACTCACCATGACTACAATGGAGGAAGTACCGATGACTACACCCAAAACCGTAAGTACCGTTCGAAACTTTCTTCGTTTTAAGTTGTTAATGGCCAAGAGAAATAAATCTACTACCTTCATTTAGCTCTTCTTTCTTTTCTTACGGATAAAATAGGCGGCTCCTCCCACAACAGCAACTACTGCTCCTCCTATGCCAATACCCTTAATCGGTAGGGATGAAGTCGGTTTTGTTTCTGTAAGATCTCTGCTGGCTCCGCCCGCATCATCCATGGATTCGGCCTCCGCAGCTTCCGTTACCGTCAAAGTAATTTCGGTTTTTTCCGTGGCCTTATTTCCGTTTACATCCTCATAAGAAATCTCTACAGGAATGGTAGTCTCCCCATCCGTTGCCTTAACGGCGGAAAGCATAACATCCACGGATCCTGTTTCTCCCGGCTTAATGTTTCCTACATAAGCCGTGGTCTTTTTGATGTAGTCATTTTCAAAATTGGCGGTAACATTGTAGAGCATTACACGTCCGGTATTGTTGATACTGAACATGGCGTTGGCTTCATTGCCCACAGGCACACTGGAGGGATTAACATCAAAGTTGGAAAATCCCATTCTTGCCACCTGATTAACCGGAATATCAATATCCACCTTCTCCTCCGCATTCTTAAAGTCGGGAGAATCGTATTTTTCATTAATAGTCAAAATATAAGATTTGGGATCCACTCCCGCATTGGCCTTTACATTCAGTCTAAGCTCCGTGCTGGCTCCCGCCGCAAGGGAATTCACCACGTAGGAGTTAGATCCTTCGGAAATAGCAAACACGGTCTGTTCCTGAGCCTTTTCCGAGGTCAGGGTAAAGAGAATATTGCTTGCTGCAATGGAGCTGGATGCATTTTTCATGTTTAAAATCAAGGTGAACTCGTCTCCGGCATAAACCTTTTCCGGCTCCGTTCTGTAGGAATCCACAATGATTCTGGCCTTACTACGGTCGTTGGCATTAAAGTCTCTCAGCTTTTCCTTCTCCACATCCACCATATTGGGGTTCTTTACATTAACAAAGAAGGAGTAGGTATCCGTAACAGACACCGTACTTCCCGGCGCCAGCTTATAGCTTACCGTATAGGACAGGGGATAAAATCCGGTGGCGGCGTTTTGCTTAATGGCCATGGAATAAGCGGGAGAAATCACCTCTCCCTTCTCCACCTTGGCATAGTCTCTGTCGTAGTTGGATTCGTTAATGGAGAAGGGGAAATCCTTCACCGCCTCCGCCTTTGCCGCAGCGGTAAGCTGTACGGCTTCCTTTTCTGCCAAAGACATATTCATCTTAATCTTTACATCATACAGGGTCTTTCCGCTTTGGTTTCGGAAATTCACGTTGTAATTCATCGCATTGGGATAGGTTCCCACAGGGGTACTTTGATTCTCTCCCACCACAAAGGCTTGAGCCACTGTCTTAGTTCCGGAATCCTTCACCTCTCCGCTTTCCGTGATGAAAACGTTAACAAACTCGGTTTTATTCTGGGTTTGGCTAGCTCCCGGAACATCATACCAAATGGTAAAGGGTACGCCGAAGTAACCGTCACTGGTATTTCCGCTGCTGTCCTTCATCTTCAATGCATCGGAACGGACATTCACCTTAAAGGATAACTCCTTATACTCTCCTTTCTTGAGGCTTCCCAATTTCTGCTCCTGGGTGAAAAGAGAAGCATTCACTTCGAAGGGGTAGACTCCTCCATCCACCGGATAAACATAGTTCAAACCGTTGTTATAGGCATTGTTTTTTCCGGCCTTGTAGCCCTCTTCCCAGGCATCCTTCTGTGCCTCGCCCTGCTCATCTTCATCGGAAGAATCCTTGTAGGGATTGTTCTTTTGTGTCTTTTGGGGACTGTTCTGGGTCGTCAGATAGCTTTGGTCGTTGGATAAACGCACTCTTACATTATTAATCACATCGGAATTGGGATTACTTAAACCGTTTAAGCCGTTGTAACCGATACGAACCTTCACTTCCATTTCCTGCCCCGGATAGCCTGTGGGCACATCCTGCACATCATGAATAAAGGTATTTAGATTAGTATTCACATAGCCGGCATAGCTTCTTTGACTAAAAAACGGAAGCATAAGGCTAAGACACAAAAAGAGTGAAAACAGGGTTTTCCCCATGTTTTTCTTTCTATCGACTGTCTTGGCGGAAACCTTAGACATCTTCTTACTACTGTTTCTTATCTCTTTCATCTTGCTTCTCCTTCTTACTGCTTCGTCGCTTTATCCTTTATCTTTGGAGCGTTTTGATTCTCCTGCCCTGCTTCCTCCGGCTTCTCCACTACAGTATAGGGCGGAGCACCATTTTCCCGTAAAATCTCTTCTTCGATTTTGCTTTCTTTCCGAATAACGGTTTCTACAATCCTTCCGTCCACCACTCTTAACTGTCGGTCAGCCCAGGATGCAATATGGGGATCATGGGTAACCATAATCAGAGTTTTTCTTTGCTTTTCTACAATGTTTCGCATCAAGGCCAAAACCTCTTCGGTGGTATGGGAATCCAGGTTTCCGGTAGGCTCGTCCGCAAAAATAATTTCCGGATCAATCACTAAGGCCCTGGCTATACCCACTCTTTGCTGCTGTCCTCCGGACATCTGGTTGGGAGAACGGTTGGCTTCCTTTCCGATGTTCATAAGCTCCAGATATTCCAAAGCCTTTTTGTTTCTTTCCTCTTTGGAAACCCCTCGAAACATCAGTGGCATAGCAACATTTTCCATAGCATTCAGAAAGGGAATCAGGTTGTAGCTTTGGAAAATGAAGCCTACATGCATCCTTCGAAAAGCCACCAGCTGTTTCTCATTCATTTTTTCAATGGACTCTCCGGTAATGGTGATGCTGCCCTTACTGGGCTTTTCCAGACCTGCCAGCATATTCAGGCAGGTTGACTTTCCGGAACCTGAGGTACCCACAATGGCAATGAATTCGCCCTGATAGATGTCAAAGTTCAATCCGTTTAAGGCATATACCTCCGTATCACCTATCTTGAATATTTTATATAAATCCCTCACGGAAATAATGGGTTCCATTTTTTTCCTTTCTATGCGAAAAGCCTACTTTCCCTAATACTAAGCTAGTATAGAGGATAGCCCCTTACTACGCAATGAGAATGTTTTCACAACGATAAAACCGCTTCTTCTGATAGGACAAAAGAAGCGGCATCACCGTTACAATATTTGTAAAAAACTTTATTTTAATGCATTTTTTTCTTTTTCTACGGAATTGAACTTGGGAACCAAAACTTCCTTGCCACCCATATATGGCTGTAAAGCCTTAGGAATGGTTACCGTTCCGTCTTCCTGTAAATGGTTCTCCAGGAAAGCAATCAGCATTCTGGGGGGTGCCACGCAGGTATTGTTTAAGGTAAAGGCTAAATGATTCTTTCCATCTGCGCCCTTAACACGTATCTTTAAACGTCTTGCCTGTGCATCTCCCAAGTTGGAGCAGGAACCTACCTCAAAATACTTCTTCTGTCTGGGAGACCAAGCCTCCACGTCACAGGACTTAACCTTCAAATCTGCCAAATCTCCGGAACAACATTCCAGTGTTCTTACAGGGATATCCAGACTTCTGAAAAAGTCTACAGTGTTCTGCCAAAGCTTGTTATACCAGTCCATAGCCTCTTCCGGCTCACAAACTACAATCATTTCCTGCTTTTCAAACTGATGGATACGATAAACACCTCTCTCCTCTATACCGTGAGATCCCTTTTCCTTTCTGAAGCAGGGAGAGTATGAGGTTAAGGTCAAAGGAAGGGATTCTACCGGTAAAATCTGATCGATAAAGCGTCCAATCATGGAGTGCTCGGAGGTACCGATTAAGTAAAGGTCTTCTCCCTCAATCTTATACATCATGGCATCCATTTCCGCAAAAGACATTACGCCGTCCACAACCTTGGAACGAATCATATAGGGAGGAATCACATAGGTGAAGCCCCTGTCAATCATAAAGTCTCTGGCATAAGAAAGCACTGCGGAATGAAGTCTTGCCACATCTCCTACCAGATAATAGAAGCCGTTACCGGCTACTCTTCCCGCTGCATCTAAGTCCAAGCCGGAAAAGCTGTCCATAATATCCGCATGGTAAGGTATGGGGTAGGATGGAACCACAGGCTCCCCGAAACGCTCATTCTCCACGTTGCAGGAATCGTCCTTTCCGATAGGTACGGAGAGGTCAATGATGTTCGGAATAACCATCATTCTTTTTAAAATTTCTTCCTGTAAAGCCGGCTCCTTTTCCTCTAATTCTGCCAGTCTCTGGGAGAATGTAGCTACCTCTTCTTTAGCCTTTTCCGCTGCTTCCTTCTCTCCCTTCGCCATCAAAGCTCCGATTTGCTTGGAAACCTGATTCTTTTTACTACGAAGCTCATCCGCTTCCATCTGCACCTTTCTGGCTTCCACATCCAGAGAAATAACCTCATCCACAAGATTCAGCTTCTCATCTTGGAACTTCTTTCTTATATTCTCTTTAACAATTTCAGGATTTTCTCTCACAAATTTAATATCCAGCATTCTCTGACCCTCCTTTATTTTATTACCTTACTATAAACTGTCCCCTAGGCATTTTCAAGAACCTTATTAAAACTCTTTACCCGTTCTCCAATTTCGTCTTTCTTTCCGAATACGGAGGAGCCTGCCACAATAAAGTTGGCTCCTGCTTCCAGAATCGGAGAAATATTGTCCAATTTTACTCCCCCGTCTACACCGATTTCCAAAGGAAGATTTCTCTCTTCCGCCATTTTCCGCAGTCTTTTAATCTTATCAAGGGTATAGGAGATGAAACTTTGTCCCCCAAAACCGGGATTTACGGACATAATCAAAATATAGGGACAAATAGGAAGGATTTCTTCTATCGTGGATAAGGATGTGGCAGGATTTAGAGCCACTCCCCCTTCCATCCCAAGCTCTCTGATAGCCTGTAAAGAACGGTCCAAATGCTTTACCGCCTCCACATGGACGGAAACTCTGTCTGCTCCCGCCTTTTTGTAGTCGGCAAAGAAATAGTCCGGCTCTTCCACCATGAGATGCACATCAAAAAAGGCCTTGGACTTATTCCGTAAGGCGGAAACAATTCCAGCTCCATAGGAAATATTGGGCACAAAATGCCCGTCCATAATGTCAAAATGAAAGCTTTTCGCACCTGCAGCCTCAGCTAAAGCCACATCCTCCTGTAAGGCGGAAAAGTCTGCCGCCAATATAGACGGGGATAATCGATTTTTCACGGAAACCTCCTTAATAATTCTTTCTTTCCTGTACAATCTCCTGATATAAGCTTTTGTAACTTTCGTAACGCTCCGGGGCAATCTCTCCCTTTTCCACCGCCTGCTTTACTCCGCAATCCTGCTTCTTCTCTCCCAAATGGTAGCAGGTATTATAGCGGCAGGACTGCCGATACTCTTCAAACTCCGGATAGAAATACCGCAGATTCTCGGGAGAGATATCCGGTGGAAATAAAGAGGTGAAACCGGGAGTATCCAAGACATAGCTGTCTTCTCCCAGAGAGAAAAATTCCGCATGTCTTGTGGTATTCTTTCCTCTTTTGATTTTTTCCGAAAGACTTCCTGTCTCCATCCTCCTGTCTTCCAGTAGTAGATTAATCATACTGGACTTTCCCACACCGGAGGGTCCGGAAAAAACAGTGGTTTTTCCCTTTAAAAGCTTGAGGATCTCCTCCCGGTCTTCTTTCGTATTACTTTGGAAAAAATAAACGGGAATGCCTGCTTTTTCATAGATACTCTGCATTTTCTCCCGATAATCCGCTTCACATTCCGATAGCAAATCTCTCTTATTAAAGAAAAGCATACAGGGAATTTCTCTTGCCTCCAGGTGCAAAAGAAAACGGTCAATTAAGGGGAAGGAGGGCTCCGGTTCCTTCACCGCAAAAACCAGTGCCGCCTGGTCAATATTACTCACTAAGGGGCGAATCAATTCATTTTTCCGAGGGAGAATCCTTAGAATCTGCCCCACCATTTCTTTTTCCGTGTCAGGAACCTCTTCCACTTCCACCATGTCTCCTACCAGGGGCTTTTCTTTCTTATTTCGAAAAAGCCCCTTGGCATGACATTCAAAGACTCCCGACTTGGTATCCACATAATAAAATCCGCCGATGCCTTTAATTATCTTACCTGTCATCCTAAGCCTCCGGAGCGAAATCCAGATCATAGGCGGCCAGAACCCTATCCTTCTCCGCATCCACTACTTCCACGGTACCCTTAGAAAGTCCGGCAATTCCCTTGATTCGACCAATGCTTAACTGCATTTCGCTTCCGATTACATAGGATCTTGCAGCTTGCAGAGTGGTGTACCGGCTTTCTCCGTTTACGTCTTGTCGAAGATAAACTACCACTAAGACGGTGCCTTCAACACCGGGACCGCCACTTCCCAAAACAACGGTTTGATTTATGCTGGATACCCAAGCCTTGCTGTTGTCATCGGAGGGAGCAAGCTTTGTACTGCTTTCTCCATCCGGACCGGAGCTTACGCTGAAGGGAATTGCCTGTCCTCTTTCCACATAGCTGTCCTTTGCTACGGACTGCTTCAGCACCACACCCTTTGCTACGCTTGTGCTGGGAATATAGGAAATCACTCCGGCTTCCAAACCGGCATCCTCCAAGGCGGAAATGGCTTCTTTCTCGGAAAGATTAGTAAGATCCGGAACTACGGCCCAGTTATCCGGAATTCCGGTACTGACTACAAGCTCCAGCTCTCCCGGCTCTGATGTATCCGCCTTGTTGGTACTGATCAGATACCCCTTTTCCACTGTATCCGACATTTGCTCAAGCACCTTGTAGGGAATCTCTCTATCCTTTAACTCCTTCTCTACCGTGCTGAGCTCCATCTGCTGAAGCTTCGTTAAGTCCTCAGGATGCTCCTTATCATAAAATACCAGTACCTTACTTCCCTTGGAAACCGTAACGTACAATCGGCTTCTGACCCCATATTTCCCACTGGGGTAGGAAATAATCTGTCCTTCCTCGTATTTCTCGGAAAATTCCTCCTTTTCCGGATAAATCTTAATGTCATAAGAGGAGAGATATTTCTCCGCCTCGGGGATGGTCTTTCCCACAATATCCGGCAGTAAGCTGTCTAAGGCGGAAATGGTAATCGCCACCTGGGTGCTTTCCTCCGTTTCCTTCTCCGTTGCGCTTTCCGTCTTGGGAGAAAGATCCTTTACGGATCGAAGCATACCCACTAATTTAAAGCCTAGGAAAAGAAATACGCCTAGGATACAAACTACGGACAAAATGGCCAAGGCTTTATACAGTCGGGAAATGCCTTTATCCATTTCCTGTCTGGCCTGACGGGAAATAGACTCGTCTCCATCGTCCTGTCTGTCGTTTAAAAAACCGGCTTCCGGATCTTCCAAAGCAAGATTTAAGTCATCCCGCAGCTCCTCCACACTTTGATAACGGGCAGAGGGCTTTTTCTGCATAGCCTTCCAAACCACATAATCTAAGGCAGGGGAAACCTCAGGCTCCAAATCCCTTACCCGGGGAATAGGATCTTCCATGTGGGAAAAAACCACCGCCATGGAATTCTCTCCGGCATAGGGAAGCTTTCCGGTAAGCATTTCATAAATGGTGCAACCCAGGGAATAAATATCGGAACGCTGGTCGGAAACCCCTCGTCTTGCCTGCTCCGGTGAAATATAATGTACGGAACCCATCACCGCCGTATTGGCTGTTTCTTGGCTTGCGGCTCTGGCAATTCCGAAATCGGCAATTTTTACCACCCCTTCGGTGCTGACAATCATATTCTGGGGCTTAATGTCTCTGTGCACAATCCCCATCTTATGAGCGGTATCCATACCTTCCACAAGCTGAAGTGCAATGCCGATAGCTTCTCGCTCCGAGCATTTTCCCTTTCTATGGATATAGTTCTTTAAGGTAATTCCCTCCACCAATTCCATGACGATAAAGTGTGTATCCCCTTCATCCACAACATCATAGGCGGAGGCAATATTCAAATGATTCAGCTTTGCGGCAGCCTTGGCTTCGTCCTGGAATTTTCGAACAAATTCCTGATCCTCTGCATAATCCTGCTTTAAGACCTTTATGGCTACGGTTCTTCCTAATTTTTGATCTCTGGCACGGTATACATAGCTCATGCCTCCCTCTCCAATGAGGGCTTCTATACTATATCGATCCTGTAGCAGAGTTCCTTTTTCCCATTTCATTATCCCTGCTCCTTTCCGGGTTTCACCAAAATCAAGGCGATATTGTCTTTTCCCCCATTAATATTGGCTAAGGTAATCAAAGCCTCTCCCTTTTCTTCCAAACTGGAGTCATCCTTTAAAATCTGTACCATGCTTTCCTGATCCACCATATTGCTAAGGCCGTCGGAGCAAAGGAAAAATAAATCTCCTTCCTCCCACTCCTCCTCGAAGAAGTCCACTTCCAGGTACTTTTCCACGCCAACCGCCCGGGTAATCATGTTCTTACTCTTTTGGTATTCCTCAGAGCCTCGAATCATTTTTCCTCTCTGAATCATCTCCTCCACATAGCTGTGGTCTCTGGTAACCTGCCGCAGACGATTTCTTTGAAAAAGATAGGCTCTACTGTCTCCAACGTTGGAAAAAACAATGCTGTTTCCCTCTACAAAGGCGGTAACCAAGGTACTTCCCATCCCCTGTAAATGGATATTGCTTTGGGAAAGACGAAGCAGCTCCAGATTCATCTTCTGTATTGCCTTCTCCAAGCTTCGTACCAAAGGCAGTTCTTCCTCCTGTTTTAAAAGAGTCGTTAGACTTTCCACCAAATAGCGGGAGGCAAAGTCACCGGCTCTGTGTCCTCCCATTCCGTCTGCCAAAAGAAAAAGATTGGGAAATTTCCCCAGGGCATCCCCTGTGGCGAAAAGAAAATCCTGATTCATTTTTCGCATTTTTCCCTGATCCGTTTTTGCAAAAAACTCCATCTTAAGCCCCTTTTGTTCCATCCCTTCGTAATTGTCCGCAAGCTCCGGCAATATCTGCCCCCATCTCTCTTCTTACCGTACAGGTAATACCTCTTTTCTGCAAATACTCCTGAAAAGCATACACCCTCTTCCGGTCCGGCGGTGCAAAAGTCCTTTCTTTAATAGGATTCACCGGAATGAGATTCACATGACAGGGAAAATGTTCTCCCTTCTCTCCTTTTAATAAATCCGCTAAAGCCTTTCTGTCCTCTTCTCCGTCATTTACCCCTAGCACCAAGGCATACTCAAAGCTAACTCTTCTGCCGGTTTTCTTAAAATATTCCTTTACCGCCGGCATAATTTCTGATAAGGAATAGCGATTGGCAATGGGCATGATTTTTCTTCGCTGTTCATCCCTGGGGGCATGCAGGCTTAGAGCCAGTGTAATTCCATAATTTTCCCTAGCCAAATCATAGATTCTCGGTACCAGACCACAGGTGGACAGAGTAATGTTTCTGATGGAGAGATTTTTTCCCTTCTCGTCACTGATGATTCGTAAGAAACGGGTAACCTCCTCGTAGTTATCCAATGGCTCTCCGGAGCCCATCAGCACCACATGAGAAATTCTTTGTCCTGTCAGCTTTTCCATAGCATAAATCTGCCCAAGCATTTCTCCTGTGGTACAGTTTCTGGCAAGTCCATCCAAAGTGGACGCGCAGAAGGCACAGCCCATCCTGCAGCCCACCTGGGTGGAAATGCAGGCGGAGTTTCCATGCTGATACCGCATGAAAACAGATTCTATTTTATGCCCGTCAGATAAACGAAAAAGAAACTTCTCCGTATCATCCATTTTAGAGCAAAGGTGTAAATCCGCCTCAGGTAAGGCCACGGAATAGCCTTCTGCAAGCTTTTCCCGCATAGCCTTAGGAATATTCGTCATTTCCGTATACTCCTCCACAGCTTTTTCATGAAGCCAGGAAAAAAGCTGCTCCGCCCGATAAGCAGGAAATCCCTCTTCCTTACACAGACTTTTCAGCTCTATAAGCTCTAAATCACGAATATTTTTCATGCCTTCCTTCTCTTGCAAGAATTACTCCTCCATCCTTTTCTGAAATTGCGTAAAATTACTTCTCCGAATTCTTCCGGTACAATGTGGGGATCAATCTTCCGTCTTTCTCTGAAACAGAGCCAGATAAAAGCCGTCCGAGGGCTTCCCGGGCATAAACTTCTCTTCCTTTATCAGGGTGAAAGGGAAATTTTGTAGAATATAGTCCCGGTTCTCTTCATTTTCCTTAAAAGAAAGACTGCAGGTAGAGTATAAAAGCTGTCCTCCCTTTTTCACATAGGCTTGAACCGTACTTAGAATCTCCCTTTGCAGGCTTTGCAATTCCTCCAAAGCTTCCTTAGTAAAATGCAGACGAATATCCGGTTTTCTACCGATAACGCCAAGGCCGGAACAGGGTGCATCACAAAGCACCCCATCCAAAATCCCCTCGTCTTCATGTATAAAGCGCTCATCCAAAACTCTGGCATCCCAATGCTCGATCACCATATTTTCTAAACCAAGACGTTTTTGGTTTTCCACAATATAACGAAGCTTATCCTTCTGAGCATCTCTGGCATAAACCTTACCGCTCCCCTTCAGTAAGGAGGCGATATGGCAGGCCTTTCCTCCCGGGGCACTGCAGCAATCCAGTACCAACGCTCCTTCTTTAAGCTTTAGGCTTTTTCCCACTGCTTGAGAAGAAAAGTCCTGTATGGTGACAGCACCGGAACGGAAACGCTCTTCCTCTAATATATTTCCGGATACCCGTTCTCCCTCTCCGGATTCATTTCGGATATAAAAGCCTCCGTCACTTTGTAAGAAGGCCTCTGCCATGGCAATCGTTCTTTCTCTGCCATAGTCTTTTAAAAAGACCTCCAAAATATCCGGAGGAAGGCATAGGGAAACTGCATCCTCCTTGGGAAGAGAAGCCAGCTTCTTTTTAATCTCTTCTTTCTCTCCTACAATCTTTCGTAAAACTGCATTGACAAAGGGAACCAGACCCTGAAGCTTTCTTTTTTTGATGCTTTTTACCGCCTCATCCACAATGGCATGTTCCGGAATTTTGTCCATAAAAAGTAATTGATAAATAGCAATGCGAAGACTTAAAAGAACCACGGGCTTCAGTTTTTTCAGTTTTACACTGCTGTATAAGGAAATCACATAGTCCAGTTGCAGATACCGCTCCAAAATCCCGTGACTGCTTCTGGTTAAAAAAGCCTTCTCTCTGTTTCCCAAGCCGGGATAGTCCGAAAAAAGCTTTCTTAAAGCAAGATGAATAAACTCTCCTTCATAAAAGACCTTTTCCAAAAGCTCCAAAAGTAACTCTCTTTCGCTCTTTTCCACTCTTGGCTTTAAGTTTTTCTTCCTCTTATCCATTTTGCCTCCGGTGGATATTCCTACATGGGCTCCGGTCTTGCTTTTCATTTTTTCAGCCTTAGTCATCTCTTCTGCCTCTTCCTCCATAGAGAATGAGTAAACGAAGAAGCTGCAATACGGAGGATGCCGCTGCCGCTACATAAGTAAGAGCCGCCGCAGTAAGGACTGCCCGAACTCCCTTAATTTCCTGGGGACTTAAAATCCCCTCCTCTTCCAAAATCCGCATGGCTCTTTGAGAAGCATTCCACTCCACAGGAAGAGTAATAATCTGAAAGGAAATTGCCACTGCGAAAACAATGATTCCCAACTGAATAAAGCCGCTTAGGCCAATCAGAAAGCCGATAAAAATAATGGGAATGGCCAGCTGTGAACAAATAGCACAAACCGGATTAATATTCCGGCTGATGACCAGGGGCATATAGCCTACCGCATCCTGAACAGCATGTCCGCACTCGTGGGCGGCAACACCGATGGCCGCAATGGAGGTGGAGTTCTCCGTGGCTTCCGACAGATTTACCGTTTTGTCCTTCGGGCTGTAGAAATCGCTCAGATGACCTCTTACGGAAAGTACCTGCACATAGCCGATACCGTTTTTCTGTAAAATAATCTCCGCCGCCTCTCTTCCGCTGATACCTCTTTGGGAACGAACCCGGTCATATTTGGCAAAGGTGGACTTCACCAAAGAAGAGGCCAGCAGAGAAAGCCCCATACCGATATAGACAAAAATCATTGTGGGATCAAAAAAATAGTATGAATAAGGCATCTTATCCTCCAAATCCTAGTAAGAAAGCAGGGGTATCCAAACGTTTTTTTCCTTCTACCTGAATTTCCAAAATTTCCAAATATCCTTCCCCTGTGGAAAGAAGAAGACGATTGTTCTCCTTATTGCGATACATCTTTCCTATGCCGTCTTTCTTCCGAAAGGCCTCCTTTGCTTCCTCCGAAAGGCTTTCCGGTAAATGAGCAAAGAGCAAATCTTCTTTAATTTCTGAAAAGCTTTGAAAATCCTTTTCTTTTTGCCGGATAACTCTGGCTTTCCAGATTTTAAAGCTTTTTCCGTTGGGAAGAATACTGACTGCAGCAGGCCAGGGATTAAAGGCCCGAACCATGGCCTCGATTTCGACGGCGGGCTTATTCCAATTCACAAAGCCGTCCTGCTTTACAATCATACTGCAATGACTGGCTTTTTCCTCATCCTGGGCCCTTCTGGGGCAATTCCCCTGCTCTAAAAGACTAAGGGTTTCCAAAATACAATCCTGAGAAAGTAAAGAAAGGGCTTCGAAAAGACTTTCTCCTGTTTCTTCCCCCGTTAATGGAAGCTTTTTTTGAAGCAGGATATCTCCGGTATCCAATCCTTCCGCCATCATCATGGTGGAAATACCGGTTTCCTCGTCTCTA
Organism: uncultured Oribacterium sp.; assembly: GCF_902481605.1. Taxonomy (NCBI): domain Bacteria; kingdom Bacillati; phylum Bacillota; class Clostridia; order Lachnospirales; family Lachnospiraceae; genus Oribacterium; species uncultured Oribacterium sp. The sequence continues at coordinate 20,817 of NZ_CABSXI010000009.1, forward strand.
TGCAAAATAGCCTGCTGAATCGGAGAAGCTCCCCGATAAAGAGGCAGTAAAGAAGCATGGATATTCACACAGCCATAGCGGGGAAGCTCCAAAAGCTCCTTGGGAAGGATCTGTCCGAAGGCAGCCACCACAATGCAATCCGGCTTTAAATCCTTTAAATATGCAAGGAGTTCTTCGTCTTTTCTCAGACGATGTACGGAACGAACAGGAAGCTCCAGTCTTTCTGCTGCCTGTTTTACCGGCGTCTTAAGGAGATTTCCCTTTCTGTCCTTTGCTTTATCCTCCTGACTGATTACCAAGAGAATCTCATGTCCGGCCTGATGGATGGCCTCTAACCCCTTCACCGCAAAGTCCGGGGTTCCCATAAACACGATTCTCAAATCATTTCCTCCTCTTCCAATTCTTCATATTGAACATCTTCCAAATCTCCCTCTACCTTCTCTGTATAGAGAACCCCTTGGAGATGATCATACTCATGGCAGAAGGCTCTGGCCAAAAAGCCGGAAGCATCCAAGCTAAAGGGCTCCATGTTCTGATCCAAGGCCTCCAGATGGATATTCATGGGCCGGGTAACCTTTCCTTCCTTTCCCGGAACGGAAAGACAGCCCTCTTCGCCGCACTGCTCTTCCTCTCCCACAGCTTCGATTTTAGGATTAATGCACACATAGCGAACACCGTCTCCGATATCCACCACAAAAAGCTGCTTTAAAATCCCCACCTGAGGAGCCGCCAGTCCAACACCGTTGGCGTCATACATGGTTTCAAACATATCCTGAATCAAATCTCTGGTTTTATCCGTCATTTCCTTAATTTCTTTACACTTCTTTTCCAAAATGGAGTCTCCGATTTTTCGGATGCTGCGAATTGCCATAAACTATACCCTCTCTATAAAAGATCAAACTGGAGCTGAATCAAAGAGCGTTTATCCTCTTTTCGAAGCTCCTCAACAAATAGATTTCTTAATCGGATGATTATATCATGGGATTCTTGCTTAATATAGATGATTTTCCTAAAATTATCCTTTAGCTTATAAATGGTGGCAGGGAAGGGACCAAATAACTCCGCCTGCTCCTTCTCCAATTTCCCCTGGATTCTTTTGATGGTCTTCTCCAGCATCAGACTTAAAAACTCTTCCTCTTGATAGCTGCATTGGATAGCCAGCATTCTGGCAAAGGGAGGATATTCCAGTCTTTTCCGAAACTTCTTTTCCGAATGATAAAAAGCAAAGTAGTCCTGTTCCAAAGCCAGCTCCAGTACTTCCTCCTCGGGACGATAGCTTTGAATCAAGACTTCTCCGGGAAGCTTTCCCCGACCTGCCCGACCTGCTGCCTGGGTAAGAATCTGGAAAGCATATTCCCTTGCCTGAAAATCCGACTGGAAGAACAGCTGCTCCGCCGCCATAATGCCCACCAGAGTGACCTTCGGAAAATCATGTCCTTTTACAATCATCTGGGTTCCCAAAAGAATATCCGCCTTCTCCTCGGCAAAATCCTGTAAAATTTCTTCGTATTTCCCCTTCTTCCCTGTGGTATCTCCGTCCATACGAAGAATTCTTGCTTTGGGGAAGACTACATGGCAGATTTTTTCCAGCTTTTCCGTACCGGTGCCAAAGGGGGAAATATAACTGCTGCCACAGTTTGGACATTTCTTTTCCAGTTTTCTGCTATAGCCGCAGTAATGGCATTGCAGCATACCGTTTTTGTGAAGCGTCAGACTTACGTCGCAGTGGGGACAGTTTAAGCTCTTTCCGCACTTTCTGCAGCTCACAAAGGGAGAATAGCCCCTTCTGTTCATAAAGAGAATGCTTTGTTCCCCCCTTTCCAAACGCTTTAATACCGCTTCCTCCAGTGCTTTGGAAAAAATGGAACGGTTTCCCTCCTCCAATTCCTTTCGTAAGTCAATCAAAGTCAGCTTTGGCAGAAAACTTCCCTCCACCGCTCTGTTTTTTAAAGTAAACAGTCTGACTTTTCCTTCCTCCGCCTCTCGGAAAATATTGACGGAAGGTGTTGCAGAGCCGAAAAGTACCGGACACTTGGCCAGCTCTCCCCTTTTTCTTGCCACATCCCGACTTTCGTATCGGGGAGCGGTTTCCGACTTGTAGGAACGTTCCTGCTCCTCATCAATAATGATAAGTCCTAAATTGGAAAATGGCGCAAAGAGGGCTGAACGAGGGCCCAGTAAAAGCTTCACCTCTCCGGATCGGCACTTTTCCATGCTCTCCGCCCGTTCTCCCTGGCTCATCCTGGAATGAAGCACCGCCACCTGTCCGGGGAAACGTCCCTCCACCCGCATTCTGCTTTGATGGCTTAGGGAAATTTCCGGAATCAGATAAATCACTTCCTTCCCTTTGGCAAGACAATCTTCAATTAAACGCAAATACAGCTCCGTCTTTCCGGATCCGGTAACGCCGAAAAGAAGAGCTGAGGGAGCTTCCTCCTCCTGAAAATATTCCTGCATTGCAAAAAGAACCTCCTCCTGCTCTGCATTGAGTTTTGGAGCAGGATAGGGGTTTCCATATTGTATCTTTCCCGGCTTTGTTCTGTTCTTCGTCTTCTTCTTTACCGGAAGCACGGTTTTTAAGCATTGATTTAAGGTCGTTCCGTATTCCTCCGCCATCCAAATGGCCAGATCCAAAAGCTGTTTTTCTACGGAGAACTCCTTTTCCAAAGGAGAAAGAATGTCTTTAATTTTCTCTTCAGGGAAGTCTGCCAGCTCTTCTATACCGATTACATAGCCCTTTTTCTTTCCTCTTCCAAAGGGTATCAAAACAGGATCCCCGACGGATAAGGAAATTTCCGTAGGGACCCTATAGGTAAAACATTTATCGATAGATTCATGGGAAATATCTACGATTACTTTGGCAAACAATGCTTACTCCTTATTTCTTGAATCACCTTGGAAAGAGAAAGGGAATTGGAAGCCTTAAATAAAAGCAGGTCTCCCGGCTTAATTTCTTCTTCCAAAGATAAGGACAGCTCTTCAAGATTAAAGCAGGCTTTTCCGGGAAGCAGCTTCTCTCCCATAGCTTTCCGAATCTCTTCTCCCTTCTTTCCTAAAGTAAACAATGCATCAATAGGAAGAGACTTTAAAAGTTCTCCGATTTCCCGATGATAGGCGATTTCATTATCCCCCAGCTCATTCATATCTCCAAGAACGGCAATCTTTCTTTTCGCCCCTTTCTCTGAAGCCAAGACCTTTAAGGAGGCCTTCATGGAATCAGGAGAAGCATTGTAGCTGTCATCAATAATCATAATGCCATCTTCCGTGGAAAGTCTGCCGCCTCTTCCCTTTAAGCCCTGAAATTCCAATAAGCCCTGTAAGAGCTTTTGTTTGTGTAATCCCAGAGAAAGACCTATCGCCATGGCTACGGAAGCATTGTCCTCCATATGTTCTCCGGGAACGGAAAGAGGAATCTCCTCCTTCTTTTCGTAGAAGAAAAGATTTAGCTTCTTCTCTCCCAAGAATCCCATGGCTCTGATTTTCTCTTCCGTAAGCTTTCCCAATATAGCATCCTTTTTCGGCAAATACAGGGAAACTTCCTTTTGATTTCCTTCCAGAATATGCATTTTCTCAAAGCAGGTATTTTCCTTGGTCTTCAGATTCTCCAAATGGGCGGAACCGATATTGGTAAATACTGCAATGTCGCAGGAAGCAATCTCCGCAATTCTGTGCATCTCCCCGGGGATGGAGATGCCTAACTCGATGACACTGATTTCTTTATTTTCCTTAGCCATGGAGAAGAGTGTAATAGGAAGTCCCAGCTGAGAATTGGCATTTCCCTTGGTTTCAAAAACAGACTTCTCCACGGAAAGAGCCTTTGCAATCATAGCTCTGGTGGTGGTTTTCCCTACGGAACCGGTTACGCCGATGACCAAACCGGAATACAGGCTTCTGGCATAGCCTCCCAAGGCCTGTAAAGCGTCAATGGTGCTTTCCACCGAAATAAAACGTACCTCGGGATATTTTTTGGAAAGTTCCGAACAATCCTCCTCGGTAAAAATAAAGGATGCCCCATGCTCTATAGCCATGGGAATGAAGCGGTGTCCATCCTGCTTTTCTCCCTTGATGGGAACAAAGAGTCCCTTACTACAATCCTCCCGAGAATCCAAAACAATCTTGTCTACAGAGGAAAATATCTCCGAAAAAGGAATCTGCATCTTATTTTCCCTCTCTTTCCGCCTCTTCCAAAATCACTTCTCTATCTACAAAACGAGTAAATGTTCCATTTACCTCATTATATTCTTCATGTCCTTTTCCGATAACCGCAATCAAGTCTCCCTCTTCCGCCTGTTCTAAGGCATAACGAATGGCTTCTCTACGGTCCTCAATCTTTACATAGTTCTTTGTCTTCTTGGACAATGTACTTTCAATATCGGAAATAATATCCATAGTTTTCTCATAACGGGAATTATCTGCAGTAAGGATGGTAAAATCCGCCATCTCCCCTGCTACTTCTCCCATACCGTAGCGTCTTTCCTTAGCACGGTTTCCGCCACAACCAAAGACTACGATCAGGCGTTTCGGCTTGTAGGCCTTCAGGGTTTCCAAAAGGTTCTTCATCCCCATGGCATTGTGGGCATAGTCCACCAAAACAGTGTAGCCCCCTCTTTGCAGCACAACCTCCATCCTGCCGTTTACCTGAATCTTTCGTAAGGCGGATTGCACCACTTCTTTTTTGATTCCCAGAAGGGAGGCCAGAGAAATTGCCGCTAAGGCATTGTAAACATTGTATCTTCCCGGCAGATGGTTCCAAATCTCCCAATCCTCTTCTCCATGTCGAAAATGGAATCTACAGCCCAGGAAATCATGCCGATGTAAGTCTTCAATCTCCGTAGCCATAAAATCAGCCTGTTTTTTCAAGGCAAAACTAAAACAGGGACACTCTGCATTTTCCATGAATTCTTCAGAAAAATCCGCATCAAGATTCACCAGTCCCGTCTTAGACTGGGTAAAAATTCTGGACTTGTAATACTTGTACTCCGCAAAGTCTTTATGCTCATTTTCTCCGATATGATCCTCTTCGATATTGGTAAAAATACCATAATCAAAAAGAATACCGTCGGTTCTATGCATCTTAAAGCCCTGGGAGGAAGCCTCCATAACCACGGCATTACAGCCCTTTTCCTTCATTTTTCGGAATGTTTCCTGCAAAGTATAGGATTCCGGGGTGGTATTCCTGCTTTCTTCGTGGATGCCCGCGTAATCGATTCCGGTGGTTCCGATGAGACCGCAATTGTAGCCCGCTTCCGTAAGAATTGCCCGCACCATACTGGCTGTTGTGGTTTTTCCCTTGGTGCCGGTGATACCAATCATCAGCATCTCCTTGGAGGGGTAGGAAAAATAAAAGGCTGACAGCTCCGCTAAAGCCTTTCTGCCATTTTCCACCTGTACAATGCAAAGGTCTTCCCTATCCTGCATTTCTTTCGGTAAATCAGGAAGATTTTTCTCCACCACAAATACTCGAACACCCTTTTCCAAAAGCTCCGGAATTTTGTCATGGGAATCCATGGTACTTCCCTTCATGCAAAGAAATAAATCCCCTGCCTTAGCTCTTCGAGAATCATAGGAGAGGGAGGAAAATTCCTCCCTCTCTCCATCTCCCCGAAGGACCTTCGCTTCGCTTAAACAAGACAACCAGCCCTTCATCTATGCCTCCTTAGAAAATTCCTACAATCTTTTCATTTTCAAAGCCAATCTTTTTTGCTGCCGGCTCCTTTGGCAGACCCGGCATCGTCATAACATCGCCTGCTAAGCATACCACAAATCCTGCTCCAGCGGAGAGGGAAAGTTCACGAATTTCAATCCGGAAATTCTTCGGTCTTCCCAAAAGATTCGGCTTATCGGATAAGCTGTAGGGCGTCTTTGCCATACAAATCGGAAGATTGGAATAGCAGGATTCTTCCAGCTTCTTTATTTCCTCTTTAGCCTTATTCGAATACTCTACCCCGTCGGCACCGTAAATTTCCTTCGCCAGGAGTTCAATCTTCTGAGATATCCTCTGCTCCGGAGTTTGCAAAGTATGGAAATTCACTTCGCCGGCTTCCACAGTTTCCAGCACTGCCTTGGCAAGCTCTTCTCCTCCTTCACTTCCCTTTCCGTAAGCTTCCATAATGGCACAGCGAACGCCTCTCTTAGCACAGAAATCCTTTAAGAAGGAAAGCTCCCCCTCGGTATCTGTAGCAAAACGATTTACTGCCACAACTGCAGGAACACCGAATTTCTTTACATTTTCGATATGCTTTTCCAAGTTCTCTAAGCCTTTTTCCAATGCTTCACGATTCTCCTTGGAAATCTCTTCCTTAGGAAGTCCGCCGTAGTATTTTAAGGTACGAAGGGTAGTTACGATTACGGCACAAGAAGGCGTTAATCCGGCTGCCGCACACTTAATATCAAAGAACTTCTCCGCTCCCAGGTCGGCACCGAAGCCTGCTTCGGTCACCAGAAAATCTGCTAAAGCCAAGCCCATCTTGGTGGCCCTTATGGAGTTACAGCCATGAGCAATGTTAGCAAAGGGTCCACCATGGATAATGGCAAGGTTTCCTTCCAGACTTTGCACAAGATTAGGTTGCATAGCATCCTTTAAAAGAACCGCCATAGCTCCGGTACATTCCAAATCCTTTGCATAGACTCTCTCACCCTTCTTGTTATAGGCTACTACGATTTTGTCTAAACGCTCCTGTAAATCCTTCATATCCTTGGCCAGACAAAGAATCGCCATGATTTCGGAGGCTACCGTAATCTGGAAATGATCCTCTCTCATAGCACCGTCCGCCTGATTTCCCAATCCAACGATAACATTTCTCAAAACTCTGTCATTCATATCCAAACAACGCTTCCAAAGAATCTTTTTGGGGTTGATTTCCAAAGCATTGCCCTGATGAATATGATTATCCAAAACTGCGGCCAGTAGGTTATTGGCAGAAGTGATGGCATGGAAGTCTCCCGTAAAATGAAGGTTAATGTCCTCCATGGGAGCAACCTGAGAATAGCCTCCGCCTGCAGCTCCCCCCTTTACGCCGAAGCATGGTCCAAGGCTGGGCTCTCTTAATGCCACAATGCTCTTCTTTCCTAAACGGTTCAACGCATCATTTAAGCCGATAGAAACTGTGGTCTTTCCCTCTCCTAAGGGCGTGGGATTGGTGGCGGTAACCAGAATCAATTTTCCCTTCTGCTTTCCTTCATGGGCAGCACAAAAATTTTGGGATAATTTTGCCTTATATTTTCCATAAAGCTCTAAATCCTCTTCGGAAATCCCATAATTTTTAGCCACTAAAGCAATTGGTTTCAGTGTTACCTCCTGAGCAATTTCTAAATCTGATTTCATTTACTCCATCCTTTCTGTAGACAGTAACTCCTCAAATTCTTCCATGTTCATTAAAACCTTTCTGGCCTTGGTGCCTTCCTCCTCTCCAACGACATGTTCCGCAGCCAACTGATCCATTATCCTTGCCGCCCGATTAAAACCGATGCGGAATTTTCTTTGTAAAAAGCCGATACTTGCCTTGTCCGTTTCAATCACCAGTGATCCGGCCTCCGCAAAAAGCTCGTCTCTATCGCTCTGACTTCCTCCCGTCTCTTCCGTGGCTTCTTTTTCTAGGCTCTTAGAGATGGAATGGTTATACTCCGCTTCTCCTTGAGACTTTAAAAATTCCGTGACCTTAGCCACCTCTTCATCCGATACAAAGGCTCCCTGTACTCGGATAGGCTTGGGTAAATTCTGAGGGAAGAAAAGCATATCTCCCTTTCCCAGAAGCTTTTCCGCTCCATTCATGTCGATAATGGTACGGGAATCCACTCCGCTACTTACGGAAAAGGCAATACGGGAAGGAACATTTGCCTTAATCAGTCCCGTTATGACATTAACGGAAGGTCTTTGGGTAGCAATAATCAAATGCATTCCGCAGGCTCTTGCCAGCTGAGTCAATCGGACAATAGCATCCTCCACTTCCGACGCCGATACCATCATCAAATCCGCAAGCTCATCAATAATGATTAAGATCTGGGGAAGAACGGAAAGTCCCTCCTTCTCTCTTTCTTCCTCGGTAAGGCCACGTATTTTTTCGTTGTAGCCGGATAAGTCTCTTACACCGTAAGCGGCAAATTTCTTATAGCGACTTGTCATCTCCGCCACAGCCCAGTTCAATGCCGCAGCGGCCTTTTTCGGATCCGTAACCACCGGAATAAGCAAATGAGGAATGCCGTTATATACCTGAAGCTCCACCACCTTAGGATCCACCATGATCATCCTGACCTCTTCCGGACTATAGCGATAGAGTATGGACATAATAAGAGTGTTGATGGAAACGGATTTTCCCGCTCCTGTAGCTCCTGCCACCAGCAGATGGGGCATCTTGGCAATATCCGTTACCACCACCTTGCCTCCAATGTCTTTTCCCACACCAAAAGCCAGTTTCATCCGGTTCTCCTGAAAGGCGGGAGAAGACAGAATATCTCCCAAATACACAACCTGGCTGTTTTTATTGGGAACTTCAATTCCCACCGCAGACTTTCCCGGAATAGGCGCTTCAATACGGATATCCGCCGCCGCCAGTCGCATCTTAATATCATTGCTTAAAGATACAATCTTGGCTAATTTTACCCCCTGCTCCGGTTGCAACTCGTAGCGGGTAACGGATGGTCCTACAGAAACATTACTGATGCTTACGGTAATGCCGAAGCTCTTTAAGGTTTCCTTCAAGGTCTGGGCATTTTTCTCGATTTCACTTCGCTTTTCCTCTTCCTGACTATGGGAACGCTTCAAGAGGGAGAGCGGGGGGAACACATAGGGTTTTGCAGCCTTTTCCGGAACGGAATCCACTGTTAACTCTTCCTCTTTCTTCTCCTGAATACGCTTTTGTAAGTTTTCATTATCGGAAGCAATTCTTCGGCCATCGGAGGTATAGACAACTCTGGAGGAAGGGTCTCCCTGTAAAAGACGCTTCTTCAGTTCCTCTTCGTCCAAGGGCTCTTCTTTCATAGACTGTTTTTTCAAAGACTGTGACTTTGGAACTTCGTCTATCTCAGAAACGTCCTTCGGGAAAAGCTCTTCCACTTTCGAAGAATCTGATAAGCCTTCCACCGTGAAGGAATCCTCTTTCCAGTCTTCCTTCTTACTGTTTATTAAATCCAGTTCTTCCTTAACACTTAGTAAGTCGGAACGGAGCGCTTCCTTCTCCTTATTTTCTTCCGCCTCTAAAAGAGAAACTTCCCTCTCTTCCTTAAAATCTTCCAAATGAAAATCGGTGGTTTGAAAATCCGCCTCTCTCTCTTCCCGTCTAGATCTTCTTTCCTCCAAAGCTTCTCTCGCAGTTTGAGAAATTCTCTGTAAATCGCTTTTTGCCCTTCTTCCCGCCTTTTCCGCTGTCTGCACGGAAAATAAAGCAAAGAGACTCATCAGAGGCTTTTCAGTAATCATCACCAAACATAGTAATATAGCGAAAAACAGCACAATCATGGCTCCAAGACTACCTAAAAATTGCTTTAAAAATAAAAGAAAGATTCCGGGTAATACTCCCCCTTCGGTCAATAAATCCGTTAAATCTTCAGGAATACTCTTTCCTAAAATAAGTACAGGAAGAAAAGCTCCCAGAAAAATATACAAGAAGCAAATAAAAGGAATCTTCCTCATAATCATCGGATTGTTTCGATTTGCCATGGTAAAGGCAACAAGGAAAAATAAGACAAAGGGAAAAAGAACACTGAAGGACCCGAATAAAAATACAAGCCCCTGTGAAAGCCCCTCTCCCACAATTCCGCAAAATCCTAAATTGCTAAGTAGCAAAAGTAAAGAAACAAGGAAGGATAAAATCAAAATGGCTTCTTCTTTGAGTCCTGCGTATGCATTTTGTTCTACATTCCCTTGTATAGCTTTTTTTCTGCTTGTACCTTTACCTGTTTTGTTTTTATTTGTCCTTTTTCTCGCCATAAATCCTCACAACTCCTATTTCTTTCCAGTGCATTATATAACATTTTCAAGACAAAAAAAAGCCAAGGCGCCCCTTGCGATATAGCCCCTGTAGTCCCATCTGAAATAGCCCCTGTAAAAAGATAGCTAATCCTAAAAAATCTAAGGAGTCACTATCAAGGAATGGGTCAGTAATTAAAGACATAATTGACTTTGTCTTAAATGCAAGATAAAATCTTAAAACAAGTTTTTACTGTGGAAGGGAGAACAGCATGATTCATGTAGCGATTGTCAGTCCGGAAAAATCTTTGGAGCCTATAGAAAAGGTCCTGCAAGACCCCTCCTTTGATTGCCAATTTTTCCCCTATATCTATAAGGACTTAAAGGATATTGACAGCATCTATGACGACTGTAAAAAGAAATGTGATGTGATTTTCTTTTCCGGAGAACTGGGTTACCACTATATTCACCAGCGTTTTCCGGATAATCGTATTCCTTGTGCTTTTACCGCCTACGAAACCATTGATGTTCTTTCCATTCTGCTGCAATTTCAAATCGAACATCGGGATCAGCCATTAAACCGGGTATTCTGTGACTTCTTAACTGAAACCAACCATTTTATGGACATCCCCAAATATTTACCGGAAAAATCCTGCCCTATCTTTTACAAGAATCATCATTATGATTACAAGCATATCACCGAATATGCCAAAAACCTATGGAAAAAAGGAAAAATTGACTTGATTCTTTCTCGAAGCATCAATAATCTGGGGCAGCTGGATCAGTTGCAGATTCCTTATATCGCCGTCTTCCCTAATGAAGAAATGATTCGAAGCTCTATTCAACACGCCTTGGACGAACTTCGTTTAGGCAGTATCGCAGAGCAAAATCTCCTCAGTATTTTTCTTCGCCTTCCCTTTACGGAGGAGGTGGAAAAGGAGGAACAGGAATATCGGGAAGCCACTGTTTATAAGTTTTTAACGGAATATCGAAAGGAAAGTCATTTACATTTTGATATCGAAAAAGGCTTTAATCAATTTTCTATCCTTTTGAGCATTTCCATGGAAAAGGATCTGATGCCTATGCTACAGGAATTTCTTTCCGCCTGCAGGAAAAATCTGAACTTTCCTTTCCGTATGGGTATAGGCTTAAGCCATTCTAAGGAACGAAGTCGCTATTATGCGGAGCATGCCCTTTTGGAAAGTAATCGTTACGGAAGAAATGACGCCTTTTTTATGGAAGAGGAAGGAAAGCTGCTTGGCCCTCTTTCCCAGAAATTAAAATTGCTGGCTGATTACAGTAATCCGAAGGCAATAGAATTTGCAAAAGAACAGGGTATTCACGAAAGTAATATCCTGAAGCTTATCAGCCTTTTTGAAAACGATCCTCTGCAAGCACTTAGTGCCCAATATATCGCAGAGCTTCTGGCCATCACCCCCCGCTCCGCCAGCAGAATTCTGGCAAAGCTTCTACAGCTAAGGTTAATTCGTCAGGGACAGCTGGAGGAAGGAGAATCCTTGAAAGAAAAAAAGAAAATGCGACACGGCAGACCCGCATTGCATTTTCATTTCGAAGAAGAGGCTTTCAAACGGACGTTTTTTATGGAATAAAAAAGGATTGTGCGACAAAAAATTGATCGATTTTCCTCAGTATAGGGCTGTAACAGGGGCAATCTGAGCCCGCCGGTACTTGCGAAAAACGAGTGAAATGAAGTTTTTCGCTTAGTACCGATGCGTAGGCGAAGTTAGCGGGAGCGTGCCCCGGGTATAGCCCTATACTGAAGGAAAATATCATAATCTTTCCAATCCTTTTTTATACCGTAATACTAACGTCCTTCTCTTCCAAAGAAAAAGCAAGCCACGGTGCCGGGGCCGGTATGGCAGGCAATGGTGCCGCCAATCACAAAGGTCTCAATCTTCGCCTTCGGATAGCGTTCCAGAATCTTCTCCTTTAAGCTTTCCACATCCTCAGGGCAGGCGGAATGACAGAGAAATACCTTCTCCTCTTCCATAAATCCCTTCTTTTCCATCTTGGACAGCAGGTTATTAAAGGCCTGCTTTTTTCCTCTTGCCTTTTCGATAGGTTTTAGGGTTCCCTCTTCCGTAATCATGATAATGGGACAGATGTTCAATAAACCGCCGATAAAGCCGGCCGCCTTGGAGATTCTTCCTCCCTGGATAAAGAAGCGAAGATCTGAAGTAAAGAAATATCCATGTAAATGATTTCTGTATTCCAGAATCTTCTCAACAAGCTCCTCCATGGAAAGTCCCCGGTCTCTCAAATCTGCTGCCTTATCCACCAAGAGTCCGTAGCCTACAGAGGCGGAAAGAGAGTCTATAATCTCAATCTTTCTATCCGGAAATTCCTCCAGGAGAATGTCCTTGGCAATTTCACAGGAATTTCTGGTGCCGGATATTCCGCTGGATAAGCAGAAATGAACAATATCCTTTCCCGCCTCCAAGCTGGGGCGGAAAAGAGTCATATATTCTTCACTGTTTACCTGGGAAGTCTTACTCTTCTCCCCATTTAACATTCTTTCAAATAATTTCTCCTGAGAAAGGGAGGCATAAAAATCGTCTCTGTACTCCTCTTCATTTAAATAAAAACGAAAGTAGGCTAAAAGAATGTTTCTTTTTTCCGCCCATTCCTTAGAAATATCCACTGTAGAACAACAAGATAAAACGTAGCTTTCCATACCGTCTCCTTATTCCCTTCTGATGCTTTTCTTGGCTTATGCTTTTCTTATACTTTCTGCTTTTCTTTTGCTTTTCTGCTTTGAATATATTTTATTGCTTTAATACTTTACTTATGCCCCTTTGTTTCCTTTAGCTGTTCCTGCTTTCACTATTCCCCTAATACATTTCGAATTGCCACAGGAGTTCTGTAATTCCAACGGTAAATTCGAATTCCGGAACGTCTGGAGGCCGCATTGACCACCTGACCGTTACCAATATAGATTCCTACATGATTTACCACACCTCTCCTGTTGGCATAGAAAATCAAATCTCCGGGACGCATATTTTCACTGCTGACCTTCACACCGGTTCTGGACTGTTCCCTGGAAACTCTGGGTAAAGAAACTCCATATTTACTCATAATTGTCTGAGTAAAGCCGGAGCAGTCGCAACCGTGGGTTAAAGAGGTTCCTCCCCACACATAGGGATTACCGACAAATTGACAAGCAAAGTTTACCAAATCGCTTCGTCTCTTTGCCGCAATATTGGCTCTATCCTGTGCCGGTCTATAGGAAATGGCCTCGATTAAACCGTAGTTTACGGTAACATTGTTATCTCTTGTAGAAACATAGGCTCCCTGATCCCCCTCCTGATCATCTCCGGAGTCTAAGTCCAGCTGTACCCATCCATCCAGCTGATTAACTACAGAATATCTTTGATCTCTTGTAACCTTGGTCCAGGCATTGGATTCCGTACTGGGATTTGCCCTGACGTTTAAGGCATCCGTATTGACTGTTGCCATAACCTGGGCATGGGCAAGAGCCAGCTGCTCCGCTTCCTTTCCTTGCGCCACCAGCTCCGACTTTACATAGCCGGTGATTTCTCCGGAACGGATTTTCAGCCAACCGTTTTCTTCCCCTAAAATATCTCCTCCCGCATAGCCCGGGAATTTTCCGATAATGTTGTCAATGCCCTTGTCGGCAGGGTCGGAACGGATATTGATATAGTCTTGGGCCTTTGATACACCAAGGTGATCATACTGGTTTATAACCTTTTGCTTTAAATTGTAGCTTCGCGCCTCATCCAAGCCATATTCCAAACGCACATTTTCCGCACTGGAAGATATATAAGCCTCTTCCACCCCTTCGATGGTATCCGCAGAAATTTTCAGATAATCCTTTCCGCTTCTTCCCAATACAATATAGCGTTCACCCTTGGCACAGGAACCTAAGGTATTTCCGTCAATCTTCTCCGGAGTAGAACGAATACGAAGCTTTTCCGCCAGGATGGTAACTCTTGGCTCCATATATTCCTTGGCCTTTTCTTTAGCTTTCTCTCCCTCCAGCAAAAACTGCTTGGAAATATAGCCATCCAAACCTCCGGAACGGACCTTCACCCAGTTCTCCGTTCCCGCCGCCGGAGACTCTAAAATCTCCACTCCCGCTCCATTTTTTAAAATTCCGATAATGTTTTGAATATCATTTTCATTAGGCTGGGAACGGAAGTTAATAAAGCTGGAATCACACTGTACCAGTCCCAGATTGGTATATCGGGAAAGAGCAAGCTCCTCTTCCTCCTGCTTTCTTTCCTCCACCTTTTTGGAAAGCTCTGAGGAACTGGCTTTCTCATCCACTACATCCTCCAGGTTGGAAGCGGAAGCCTCTTTCGTTACCGGCTTCTCTTTGCTTTTTCCGCAGGCTGAAATACTGCAAAGGCAAAGCAAAATTAATATGACATATTTTTTCATCGGCAAAATCATATCCTTTCTTTCCCAACGGAAAGCATACTATGAACTCTCATAGCCGGCTTTTTGCTTAAGTACGATCTAATCCTGTAAGCAGATAAAAGCTCCCTGCAGTCCTCTTTTTCCCTGACTGTAACGGTGAGAAAAAAACAGTTCCGGATTCTCCATGGTACAATAACCGCTGATGGAAATATGCTCTTCTTTTATTCCGCAATTCAGCGCTATCCTACGGTTTAAATCCCATAAGTCCAGTTGAAATTTATCCTTTGAAATCCTATGAATTGGAGAAGCTGTATCTTCCCCTAAATCCGGATAATCCTCCAGAAAGGAAAGAGCCAAGTCTTCCGAAACAACGTATTGCTCCTTACAAATACTGGGGCCGATGGCAACAAGAATCTCCGCAGGATTTGAAGAGAAATGCTGTCTCATTTCCTCCACCACGTTTTGAAGAATCTTCCCCTTGGTTCCCCTCCAGCCGCTATGGCAGGCTCCTACCGCTTTATGAATAGGATCATAAAATAGAATCGGAACACAGTCTGCAGAAAAGCAGGAAAGTATAATTCCTTTCTCATCCGTGATTAAAGCATCTATTCCCTCATAATCTCTATCTTTTGTAATGCCCTTTCCCCTGTCCTTCGCGCCTACCTTCAGTACCTTGGTTTCATGGCTTTGCTTGCTAAGAACAAAGTCCTCAGGAGTTTTCTCAAAACGCTCTCCGATTCTCCGGAAATTCTCCAGGACGTTTTCCTTGGCATCCTCCACGGAGAAGCTTAGGTTCAAAGAAGCCAAATGTTCCTTGGATACGCCACCCTTCCTGGTGGAGAAGCCATGCTGTAACCCTGTTTCTCTCTGGAAAAGGGGAGATTCCACCATTGGGAGAATGCCCGTGCTGATTTTATATTCCACCAAAGGAAAAGGGTGTTCCTTAAGCTGATTCATTTGTCCTCCTATAGACTTTATGATTTTTTCTCTTCTTCCAAAATCTCTCGAAGAGCAGATGCCTCGGGAAGGGGTAAAACCGCGCCATCCAAGCCTGCTTTCTTTGCACCCTCAATGTTTTCCGTTAAATCATCTATAAAAAAGCAATCCTTTGCTTCCAAAGAAAAATGCTTTAAAAATCTTTCATAAATAATATCTTGAGGCTTCAAGCAATGAAAGGCCGCAGAATAAAAAATTCCGTCAAAATATTCCGATCCGGGAAGCACTTCCCTCCAAATCGGAACCAGCCGCATGGACGCATTGGACAAAAGATAAAGCTTTCTTCCCTGCTCCTTCTCCTCCTTTAGGATTTCCGCCACTCCCGGGATTTTTTTCATATTGAACTTATCCCAGTTTTTAAAACAGCTCTTGCAAAGCTCTGCTACCTGCGGTGAACTGCAACGTTTCATCCATGCTTTCAAAGCATCCTCCTCAGACATCAGCCCCGCATCCAATCGGATCCACTCTCCGGAATAAAACATCACATCTTTAATTTCTTTAATCCAATCTTCTCTATCTGTATATTCTTGAATCACCCAAACCGGATCATAGGTGACTAAGACATTTCCCATATCCAAAACAAGATTTTTGTGCATTATCTTTCTCCTTTATTTTAAATGCTTCTCTATTGTACCAAATCAGAGAAAAAAGAAAAGAAAGAAAAAACGAAAGAAAAATAGACACAAAAAAACCCGAGCAATGCTCGGGAGTGACGAATCCGGGAATCGAACCCGGGATTCAGCCGTGAGAGGGCTGCGTCTTAACCGCTTGACCAATTCGCCTCAGTCGATTCAAAACCGACTAGCGTATATTAGCAAATATTTTATCCCTCGTCAAGAACTTTTTCAAAATCTTTGAAAAAATTCGGATAAGAAATCTGAATACATTCGGAATCCTCAATTTGCATGGGCTTTTCCGCCCTGCAAAGAAGTCCTAAAACAGAAAAGCTCATTGCAATTCTGTGATCCAAAAAGCTGGGAATCTTCTTTCCTTCCAGAGCGAATACAGAGCCTTTTCCCGGAATAATCATGCCATCTTCCGTTTCCACTGCAGAAATGCCCAGGCACTGTAAGTTCTCCACACAGGCCTTGATTCGATTGGACTCCTTTACCTTAAGCTCCGCCGCATCATAAATTCTGGTGTTTCCCTCTGCAATCGTAGCCAGTACAGCCAGTAGGGGAAGCTCATCAATCAAACGAGGAATCAAGTCTCCTCCGATATCCACTGCCTTTAAAGATCCATAGCTAAGACAAATATCCCCCCGCTCTTCTCCATACACCGTAGAGCAGTTTTCCAGGGAAATCTTCGCTCCCATCTTTTCCAATACGGTTAAAATTCCACACCTGCTGGGATTCAGACCGATATTCTTAAGTCGTAAAGAAGAACCGGGAAGAAAAAATACGGAAGCCATAAAATAGGCCGCAGAGGAAATATCTCCCGGCACAAGATACTCTTCGGAGAGAGCCTTAAGCTCCTGCCCTCCCTCCAAAGAAATCTCCACTCTGCCATCCTCTAAGCTTCTTGTAGAACATTCCACACCCATAGCCCTCAAAAGACGTTCCGTATGGTCTCTTGAAAGACTCGGTTCAATCAGCGAGGTCTTCCCCTTGGCATAAAGCCCTGCCAAAAGAACGGAAGACTTCACCTGGGCGGAAGCAACCGGACTTTCGTAGCAAATCCCATTCAGAGGAGAGCCGCTAATCTCCAAAGGAGCTGTACCCTTTTCTCCTTGCATCTTGATTTTTGCCCCCATCTTTTCCAGGGGAAGGCAAACCCGCTTCATAGGACGTTTTTCCAGACTTTCATCTCCCGTTAAGCAGGAGGAAAAGCTTTGCCCTGCTAAGATTCCTGCCATCAGTCGCATGGTGGTGCCGGAATTCCCGCAGTATAAGGCTTCGCCCGGAGCCTTTAAGCCGTGAAGGCCAAGGCCTTGAATTCGGAGGCTGTCCTGCTCCTGTTCTATGGAAACGCCCATTTTTCGGAAAACGGAAATGGTGGATAAACAGTCTTCCCCCGGCAAAAAGCCTTTTACTTTCGTTTCTCCCTTGGCCAAGGCGGAAAACATCACCGCCCGGTGAGAAATGCTTTTGTCTCCGGGCACCGTTAAGCTTCCCTTTATCACTTTTCCCGCTCCCGCGATGCTTTTCATCATTCGATATAGCCTTTCATTTGCAGATAATTTCTCATCAACAATTCCATCTCATCATAATTGATGCGAGAAGCATTAATCATCAAATCGTAATTGTCCGGTTTCATCCATTCTTCTCCGGTATAATAACGATGATATTCTTTTCTTTCCTTATCAATCTTCTTGATACGCTTCTTAGCCTCTTCCCGATCCACCTTACAATAGTCCATGGTTCTTTCAATACGTTTTTCCATATCTGCATAAACGAAGAAATCCACATGTTCCTTCCCGGCATCTCGAAGAACCACATTGGCACAACGGCCGGCAATAATACAGCATTCCTGCTCTGCCAGCTCCACCACCACCTGACTTTGAAAACGAAATAGATTCTCGGGGCTCACGATATCCTCAGATAAACTGGGCTTTCCCAATCTGGGCTTTAAGGAATCCACGATCTTAAACAGCACATTGCTTCCGGCCTTCTCATCCGCCAGACGAAAATACTGCTCTCCAATGGCAGTTTTCTCTGAGGTGATTTTTAAAATCTCCTCATCATAAAAGGGAATCCCCAGGCTTTCCGCCAAACGCTTTCCCACAATTCTTCCTCCGGAACCGTACTGCCTGCCAATAGTTATTACAAAGTCTTTCTTTAACATAGTCTCTCCTCCCCTTCTTAGGATAAAAGAATACGATCGTTGTCCAATGCCTTTCCGGACTTTGCCATAAAAAGCTCCAGCAGCTTATCTACGGAAAGTCCCTCTCTCTCCTGCCCGCATAAATCCAAAACGATATTTCCCTGATCCATCATCAAAGTTCGATTTCCAAGTTCCAAAGCCTGATGCATATTATGGGTAATCATCAGACAGGTGATTTTTCTCTCTTCCACAATATTCCGGGTCAGTTCCAATACCTTATCCGCGGTTTTCGGATCCAATGCCGCTGTATGCTCGTCCAAAAGCAACAGCTTCGGCGTTACCATGGTGGCCATTAAAAGAGTAAGAGCCTGTCTTTGTCCGCCGGAAAGCAATCCCACAGGATGATTCATCCGTTCCTCCAAGCCCATTTCCAAAAGGCTTAGCTGCTCCCGAAAGAATTCTCTGTCCTTCTTTTTCACTCTGGAAAATAAAGAGCTGTGGGAAGCTCGAAGATAGGAAACAGAGAGATTTTCCTCAATGCTCATGTGGGGCGCGGTACCCATCAGAGGATCCTGAAAAAGTCTTCCGATAAATTTACTCCGCTTATGCTCCTGTAAAAAGGTAATATCTTCTCCCTCTAAAACCACCGAGCCTCTGTCCAATAAAAAGCTCCCGGAAATTGCATTAAAGAGGGTGGATTTTCCTGCTCCGTTACTTCCTACTATAGTCGCAAAATCTCCGGAAGACAAATGCAAATTTAAATCCTGCAAGGCTTTTTTTTCATGAATGGTTCCCGCATTAAAGGTCTTATAAATATGGGATAAACTAAGCATGCTTCTCCCCTTCCTTTTTCTGTCGTTCCATAGCATTTCGTCTTAATCTGCTATATTGTAAAAGTTCCTTCACCTTGGTGGAAGAAATTGCCAGAGCCACAATGCAGGCACTGACCAGCTTGAAGGCTTCCGTCGGTACCTTTAAACGTAAAGCCAGTGCAATAATGCTTCTATAAAGCAGAGAACCGAATACCACACCCAAAAGACGCAAAATCAGCTTTTTCTTTCCGAAAATGCTTTCCCCAATAACTAAAGATGCTAATGCCACCGTTACCATACCGGTACCCAGATTAATATCAGCCGTTTTGTTATACTGTGCGATTAAAGAACCGGAAAGACCGGTTAAAGCATTGGACAGACAAAGTCCTACCGTAATGGTAAAGGTTGGATTAATGGAGGAAGCTCGGACCATAGCAGGACTGTCTCCCGTTGCCCGAATCGATAGACCCAGTCCGGTTTTAAAGAACCATTTTAAGAAAAAGCAAAGAAGAAGAACAATAATACTAAGGAGAATCACCACTCCCCACTCATTTAAAAAGGCATTATCCCCTGCAAAGAGCGTAAAAATCGTGTCTGTACCAAAGATGGACAGGTTGGAAGAAAAACCCATCACCGCTAAATTCACGGTATAAAGGCCTGTATTCACAATGATTCCCGCCAAAATACTTTCAATCCCCAGGGTAGTTTGCAAAAAGGCCGTGACAAAGCCGGAAAGAGAACCGGATAACATAGCCATAAAAATTCCCAAAATCGGATGTCCGGAAATTGTAAAAACCGCAGACACTGCCGTGCCTAAAGTATAAGATCCGTCGGTAGAAAGGTCTGCGATATTTAAAATACTATAAGAAATAAATAGTGCCATGGCAACCAGGGCATAAATAAGCCCCAGTTCCACAGCTGTTTTCATAATTCCTACTGTTAAAAATCCACTCATCTTGTATCCTATGATTTAAATTCCTTTTCCGTCTTAATCTCCACAATCTTGGTGCAGAACGGCTTGAAGGCTTCTTTAATCTTATCTAAGGAATAGCCTAATTTTTCGGCAGTTTCCGTATTGACTGTTGCAATACCGTTATCAAAGGTCTGAACCGGAAGGGTTGCCGTGTCCTTACCCTGGCGAAGTACCTCATCCACCATATCCGCAGTAGCCTTTCCAAGCTGTACGTAATCTACGCCGTAACCGGCAAAGGCTCCATTTAACGCAAAGGAATCCGCTCCGCCGTAGTGAGGAATCTTCGCCTTTATCAGCTTCTCATAGAAGGAAAGCTCTGCCTTCTGAATGGTATTGTCTGTAGGAGTGAAGATCGCATCCACCTTCTCTGCAATCAGTGCATCAACAGCCTGACTCACCTCATCGGTGGTGGTTCCGGTCTTTTCTACTACTTCCACACCCTT
Organism: uncultured Oribacterium sp.; assembly: GCF_902481605.1. Classification (NCBI taxonomy): domain Bacteria; kingdom Bacillati; phylum Bacillota; class Clostridia; order Lachnospirales; family Lachnospiraceae; genus Oribacterium; species uncultured Oribacterium sp. Next base: position 41,109 of record NZ_CABSXI010000009.1, read on the forward strand.
GTCAGCCAGATACTTCTTCGCTGCTGCAATAGGCTGCTGAGAGGAGTCTTCACTCTTGGAGTACAGAAGACCGATCTTCTTTGCCTCAGGATTCTGGGCAAAAATCAAATCCATAATGGCATCCGTATTTAAGAAATCGGAGGTTCCGGTAATATTTCCTCCCGGCTTTTCCATGGAATCCACAAGCTTTGCGGAAACCGGATCAGAAGCTGCGGAGAAAACGATGGGGATATTTTTTCCTTCAGTCTGAGACTGTACTACCTGAATCGCCGGGGTAGCAATGGGAACAATCACATCCACATCATCCGCAATCAGCTGCGCAGTCATCTGGTTTAATACGGAGGCATCTCCCTGTCCGTTCAAACGATATTCCTTATACTCATACTTTGCTCCGGAGCTTTCAGACAAGCTATCCAGCTCCTCACAAAGACTGTCCTCAATCTGGTTTAAGGAGGGGTGATCCATAAACTTTAAAATACCTACCTTGTAGGTCTTTCCGTCTCCGGCATCTGCCTTGCTATCCGCTTCCTTGCTTTCCTCTTTCGCTGCAGTAGAGGCTTCTGTACCCTTCTGCTCTGTACCCTTTACACTCTCCGCCTGCTGCTTAGCGCCACAAGCCCCTAAAACCATGGCCATAGACAAGACCAATGCTACTCCAAATCTCTTTTTCATAATGTCCTCCTTAAAAACTGTAAGTCTAAACTCTAGCACAAAAGACCTTCTCTTTCAAGAATTCCCCCATGGGAATGCCCCGGCAGAGCGAAAAGAACCATACTTATTTTTCATATCTCCTATGCTTCGACGCATCTTCTCTTGAAACATAAAGAGTCAGACTTTTACTATACAAAATTCAAGGGTCAGAACTACGCATTTAAAAGACTCAGATAGCGCTCCATAGGAATACCCTTTTCAGAAAGATGATCCTCCTCATAAGCATCGATAAAGGCTCCGATTTTTTCCACCGCCCACATTCCTGCGGCAAAAAAATCATTTTCCTGCATAAAACGTCCCAGAAGAAGAGCGGAGAACAAATCTCCGGTTCCCACAAAATGCTTGTCTCTCATTCTGTAAGGAATCCGGCAAAACTCCCCCTTCTTCTCGTCATAAAGGAAAACACAATTTTGTCCGTCAATCTTCATACTGGTAATACAAACCGATTTCGCTCCCGCCTCTCTTAGAGACTTCACCAAGTCCTTAGCCTCCTCTAAGCTAAAGTCCGACTGCTCCGGATTTTTCCTTGCCAGCAACAATGCTTCGGTACTGTTGGGAACAATATAGTCTGAAAGCCCCATAAGCTTTCTTCTACTTTCCACCGCCTCCGGTGAAATCCCGTAATAGAGCTTTCCATTGTCCGCCATAATAGGATCAAAGAAAATAACGCAGCCCTTCTCTCTTTCTTCCTTACAAAGCTCCGCCAAAAATTCTCCCTGCTTTTCCCCGGTGATAAAGCCGATAGCCATGGCATCAAAGGAAAAGCCAAGTTCTCTCCAGACCGCAACGCTGCCCTTCATATATTCCGTAGTATCTAAAATTTCCGCCTTGCCAAAGTCCAACACATTGGAAACCAAAGCGGTAGGCAAGGAAAACAGCTGATATTTCATTGCCGTTAAGGTAGGAATCATCCCCTGCAAAGCCACCTTCCCATAGCCCGGAAAATCATTACACAAAAAAATATTTTTCCCGCTTTCTCTTTTCACATCAGCCATTGCTTTCTCCTTTTTATACTAGAAATATACTTTATAGTGTGCTAACAATAATTCTCACATAAATTTTTTAGCACTTTATTTTAGCATATTTTTAGAAAAAAATAAGTATTCTACTCCGCTAGAATGAGTATCGGAGTAGAATACTTTTTTTATTTCTCGAAAGATAATATGCACGTTTCCTTTATACCGGTCTGAAAAAGGAATACTTCAGACTCGCCGGTACTTGGCTAGCAAGAGCGTTACCGGAATAAAATCTGTAGGAATCCATTAACCAACGCGACCGATGCAGTATAGGTCTTTCATAGGGGGTAGTCTGAGCCCGTCAGTACTTACTGAAAGCGAACAAAGTGAAGCTTGAAGTTAGTACTGCTAAGTGGCGAAGCTAGCGAGAGCGTGCCCCGAGGAAAGACCTATACTGCATCGGAGCGTAGCTTTTTATTTCTACAGTCCATTATTACTAAAGTCGAGCTTAGTCGAAGAGTATTCCGAATTCAGACCTTGGTATGATGGAAACAAAATTATCTGCCACGCTCAAAATTCTCGCTGACCTTCTCCCAGTCTAAAACCTCGAAGAAATTTTTCAGATAGTCGCCTCTTAGATTCTTATAACGAAGGTAGTAGGCATGCTCCCAAACATCAATTCCCAGGATGGGGGTATGCTGTCCTTCTTCCATAAAAGGATTATTCTGGTTTGCGGCCTTTGTGGCATAAAGCTTTCCTTCTTTATCTACCGATAAGAACGCCCAACCGGAACCAAACTGCCCCAGTGCCAGATTCTGCAAGCTTTCTATCAGCTTCTCCAAGGAGCCAAAGTCCCTGTTGATTGCCTCTGCCAGGGCAGGGCTTGGTTTTGTTCCCTTTTTAGGACTCATTACGGAAAAATATAAATTATGGTTATAGAAACCGCCACCATTATTCTGTAAAGCGTTCCTTAAAGCCTCATCACTCACGGAAGAAAGAGAAGAAAGAATCTCTTCTACAGATTTTCCGCCAAGTCCCGCCTTTTCCACCGCATCATTAAAGTTCTTGGTGTAGGTGGCATGATGCTTTCCATAGTGGGTTTCCATAGTCATCGTGTCGATATGGGGCTCCAGAGCATCAAAGGCATAGTCTAATTTTACTTGTTCAAACATAGTTTTCCTCCTTATTTGTTCTACTGTATTCAGTACTTCCTTCTGATTTTCTCAAATTTTTCTTAAAATTGAGAAGTATTATTATTTTATACTCTTAGTATAAATGACAAAGAAAAAGAAAAGTATAAAAGTTATATTAAACTAACCATCTAATCTGTAATGGGGTTCACTCCGGGCTTATCCATTTTCTCTACTTCCAAAGCCTCAATATAGTAAATTAGCTGGGAAACATCCTTGGAAATGGAATACTTTCCCTGCCGTAAAACGCCCTTTACCCGAATCCAGGACTTTTCCGACTCCAATCCGGAAAGATCAAGGTCAGTTTTAAATTCAAAATTCACATAGCCACCGGTACAATAAGGACAGGAGGGACCGTTTCTTCCCACCAGAGTATAGCCTCCGAAGTTCATATACATCCCTTCAATACTGACCGTCTTTCCCTCATAATCCTGAAAGTTCTTGTACCAGTCATTAATCTGGGTGGCATAGAGTTTATCTCCCACCACAATATCCGGCTTCTCCAAAGAATACTTTCCTCTGTCTTCTTTAGGATTGTAGGGATAATCATCTATAGGATAGGTTCTTCCCTGCTCATCGGTTTCCTTCACGCTTTCTGCGGAATTGGTGCTTCCGGCAATTTTACTTTCTGAGGAGGGATTTGTATTTTCCGCCGCCACCGATGCCGCATCCTTAGACTCTAAGGCATCCAACGCCTCCGCCATAGACATTGCTTCCTCTTCGGATACGGAAGAAGTACTTTCCGTACTCTCCACCTTTCCCGGGGTCTTCCGCACGGTATCCTTTTCCTTACAGGCCACCAAAGTTCCTGCGCAAAGGGCAAGAAGAAGACAAGCCCTTCTCAAAGGGATGATCCCATTTGCTCTTCTGCTTTTTCCGAAAATGCGAAAAGGCCCTAAGGCCTTCTCTTCTTTTGTATTCATTTTTCTGCTTAATTTCATTTTCTTATCCTCTATCCCTTTCTATTCCGCATTGCTTCAATCGCACAAAATAGGAAGAATAACACAATATCTATCACCACAATGGAAGCTCCCGTAGGAATCCTGTAAAGGAAGGATAGAGTCATTCCTACAAAGAATCCAAAGAGAGAAAGTATAGACGCCAGAATAATGGTACCTAAGAAGTTTTTACATACCCGCATTGCCGTAATAGAAGGAAACACGATCAAGCTGGAAATCAATAGGGTTCCCATCATTCGCATGCCCAGCACAATGGTGATAGAGGTCAGTAAGGCCAAAACCATGTTGTAGAAACGGGTATTGGTTCCGCTGGCTTTTGCAAAATTTTCATCAAAGGTCACCGCGAAGATGCGGGGATAGAAGAAAATGTAAAGGAACAGCACCACCACGGATAAAATTACGGAAAGCCGCATGTCCGAGGGACTGATGGCCAGGATGGAGCCGAACATATAGTTACAAACATCTGTATTCATACCGGTGGTCAAAGAAATCGTCATTACTCCCACCGCCAAAGCTCCGCTACAAAGTAAAGCGGTAGCCGCATCTCCCTTGATTTTGGAATTTTCTTCCAGTTGCAAAAGGAAAAATGCCGCAATCACACAGATGGGAATAGACACGGACATGGGGGCTAATTGCAGAGCATAGGCAATTGCCAAGGCTGCAAAGCCCACGTGGGACAAGCCATCCCCAATCATGGAATATCTTTTTAAAACCAAACTGGTTCCCAAAAGTGTAGAACACAGGGAAACCAGAGAACCTACGATAATCGCTCGAATCATAAAATCGTAGGAAAGCATCGACCCTAAAACCTTAAACATTTAGCCCTCCAAATCCTTCACAAAACTTTTTCCAAGCTCCGACTCTCTATACTTTTCCGCCTCTCCGAAAAATAACTGCTTATGGGCCAAATGGAGAATATGCTTTGCTCTTTGTACTATTTCCTTCACATCATGGGAAACCATGATGATGGTAATCTTTAATTCCTTATTCAATCTGTCAATTAAATCATAGAGCTCTGTCTGGGCCTTAGGATCCAAACCTGCCACAGGCTCATCCAAAATCAAGAGCTTGGAGCCGGCGCAAAGGGCTCTTGCCAGAAGAACCCTTTGCTGTTGTCCGCCGGAAAGCTCCCGATAGCAGGACTTTCTCAAATTCTCAATGTTTAAAAAACGAAGAGCATCCTCTACCCGCTTCTTATCTTCCTTACGATAAAAGGGAAATAAGGAAAGCTTGTTTAGGCATCCGGACTCCACCACCTCATAGACGCTGGCGGGGAAATCCTTCTGCGCCTCCGTCTGTTGGGGAAGATATCCGATATCCTGCCTTTTCAGGCCGTCCCCCAGAATGATTTCTCCTTCACCGGGCTTTTTCAACCCTAATATACCCTTTAAAAGGGTACTTTTTCCGGCTCCGTTTTCCCCCACGATACAAAGATAATCTCCCTTTTCCACGGAAAAATGAATGTCCTCTAATACCACCTTCCCTTCATAGGAAAAGCCAATCTTGTTTAGGGAAAAATAACTCATTAATTCAGTGCCTCCTTCAATGCCTCTACATTCGGCTTCATTAAGTCCACATAGGTCTTGCCTGCTTTGAAATCCTCATCGGTCACATTGTGTACCGCATTCAAAAGCATTTTCTTGGCTCCCGTATCCTTACAAATGGCATTTACCATATCCTCGTTGCTCATTTCAATATGGAATACCACCGGAATGCCGTCTTCCTTTACCTTATCCTGTAAGAACGCAATGGTCTGTGCCGCAGGCTGGGTATCGGTAGAACAGCCCGGGAATGCCGCAAAGTAGCTTAAACCGTACTCTTTACAGAAATAAGCAAAGGGGAAACGGTCTGCTACAATGATTTCTTTTCTCTTTCCGGAATCTATCACTTCTCTAAAGCTTTTATCCAGCTCTTCCAATTCCTTCACATAGGCCTCAGTATTCTTCTCAAAAACGTCCTTTTTGGAAGAATCCAAGGAAGAAATCTTCTCATCCAGCTTCTTTACAATCTGAATGGCATTTATAGGAGAGGTCCATACATGCTCATCCATCTCAACTTCCTCTTCCTCGTGGCTGTCACTCTTTGCCTCGGAAGCCTTATCCTCATGGTCGGCAGCTTCTTCCTTATGCTCTCCGGACTCACCTTCATGGTCGTGGTCATGCTCCTCTTCTTCCTGCATTCCCTCAACCGTTTCCTCTTCCATTAAATTTACCGCATCCATCATTTTGAAAACGGAGGAATCATCCTTGTTCATGGACTTTAACATACCGTCTACCCAGGCATCACTGTCTCCGCCTACATAGACGAATAAATCTGCATTTTGAACGGTAATAATATCCTGAGGGCTTGGCTCATAGCTGTGCGTCTCCGCTCCCGGCTTTACCAGCATGGTAACATCCGCCTCTCCCTTGGTAACAGCTCTTGCAAAATCATAAGCAGGGAAATTGGTAGCCACAATCTTCAGCTTCTCTCCGCCTGCCTTGCTCTCCTCCTTGCTGCTTTCTGCTGCTGCCTGTGTGGTGGCTGCTGTAGTCTCAGTCTTTCCTGCATTACTTGCTCCACAGGCAAAAAGATTTGCTGCAAGTAAGGAAAATGTGGTGGCAATCGCCAGTTTTCTTAGTCCCATAGGGGCTCCTTTCTAGGTAAATAACTTTAAGGCCTCTTTTCCTCTTCCCGGGCACAGTTTTCACACAAACCGTAGAAAACCGTCCTTTTCGGATTCCAATGAAAGCCATGATGCACAAGAAGATGCTCCATCATAAAGTCCAGTTCATGACAATGCAGATGAATCAAGGCTCCACAACGGCTACATTTGCAATGGAAAAATAGATGTTCTTTGGAAGCTTCCTTCCTCTCCCCCACATATTCAAAGCAGGCCGGACTATTTTGATCGATCAGGTACTTATTCACCAAACCTTCCTCGCAAAGCCGTTCCAACTGCCTGTAAATAGTGGTGATTCCGATGGGCCTTCCCTCTTCACGGAAATGAATCACTAAGTCCGCTACCGTGAAATGTTCTCCCTCTAAATTGGATAGATATTTCTGCAATTCCTCTTTATGCTGGGTTTTGTACTTCCCTTTTTCCATATCCGCTCCCCTACAAAATCTATCTCAACCCTGCTCTTTGCTCCCCTATTCCTGACCATAGAGAAGCTTTCCTGTTAAGCTTTCCTTTTCAAGCCTCCGAACTCTACAAATCCATTTCCAAAAAATGAATACAAAAAGCATGAAAACGGAAACCATTTTCATATTTTACTAGCTATTTTTCTGCTGTCAATGAAATACAGAAAAATTTCATAAAAGCTGAAGAAATTAATATCAAAAATCAGCCTTCTATACAGTATAGGTCCGGGCTCGGGGCACGCTCTCGCTAACTTCGCCTCGTAACAGTACTAAGTTCAAGCTTCGCTCTGCTTGCTTTCACTAAGTACTGACGGGCTCAGATTGCCCCTATTCCAGACCTATACTGCATGAAGGCTATAAATTAATTTGACTTTCACAGTCCCTTCAAGTTTTATAAAGATATTTTCCTTTTTTATAAAAAATTTTCCCTAAAAATGTTTACCGAAAGCTTCTATCGTCACTCCCTCTTTTTCCAAGGTCTTTCTTAGCTTTTCTACAAAGAGCAGAGCTTTCTCTCCGTCTCCATGGACGCAGATGGAATCTGCCTGGATAGGGATTTCCTTTCCTGTGATGGCTCTGACCTTCTTCTCCAGTACCATGGAAAGCACCCTTTCAATAGCTTCCTCTTCGTCGGTAATCATGGCTCCCGGTTTTCTTCGATTCACCAAGGAACCGTCCTCCTCATAGGCTCTGTCCATAAAGACCTCCGCCTTTACAGGAATTCCCATCTTTTCCGCCAATTGGTAGAGCTTACCGGAGGCCTGTGCCAGAATTACCAAGGAAGAATCATATTCCTTTACCGCATCGCAAATGGCCTTAGCCAGTTCTTCCTCCTTTGCGGCCATGTTATAAAGGGCGCCATGGGGCTTTACATGCTGAAGCTTCAAACCATCCTTGTGCAAAAAGGCTTCCAAGGCTCCCATTTGGTAGAGCAGCATGGTCTTTAATTCCTTAGGCGTACAGTCCATATTTCTTCTGCCAAAGCCCTGCAAGTCCGGAAACCCGGGATGTACCCCTAAGGCAACTCCCGCATTTTTACACAGTTCCACGGTTTTCTCCATCACCAAAGGGTCTCCCGCATGGTAGCCACAGGCAATATTGGCAGAGCTGAGAAGGGGAATCAAATGGTCATCCATTCCCAAGGTATAGCGCCCAAAGCTCTCTCCCACATCCGCATTTAAATCAACCTTCATGCTTATTTTCCTCCTAAGGTAAAACGCTCAATAAAGCCGGTATCCACCTTTCCTTCCACAAATGCCTCAGACTGCATGATTTTATATTGGAAGTCCAGGTTGGTTTCCACCCCCAGCACCAGCATTTCTTCCAAGGCTCCCTTCATTTTCCGTATAGCCTCTTGCCTATCTTTTCCATGCACCAAGACCTTGGCAATCATGGAATCGTATTCCATAGGAATCTTGTAGCCGGTATAAATGGCCGTATCCACTCTTACCCCGTTTCCTCCCGGTAAATGTAAGGCCGTAATGGTTCCGGGACTTGGCATAAAATTCTTCTCCGGAATTTCCGCATTGATTCTACACTCTATGGCATGTCCCCGTAGAAGAACTTCCTCCTGCGTCATGCTAAGAGGCTCTCCCGCACAGACCCGAATCTGCTCTATCACAAGATCCGTATCCGTTACCAGTTCCGTTACCCCGTGTTCCACTTGAATACGGGTATTCATTTCCATAAAATAGAACTTGCCTTCCTGATCCACGATAAATTCTATGGTGCCGGCTCCTACGTAGGACACCGCCTTAGCCGCATTTACCGCAGCCTCCATCATAGCTTTTCGACTTTCCGCCGTCACAATGGGGGAAGGGGATTCCTCCACCAGCTTTTGGTGATTTCTCTGGATGGAACAGTCTCTTTCCCCAAGAGCAATCACGTTTCCGAAGCTGTCTCCCATAATCTGTACTTCCACATGACGGGGCTCCAAAATCAGCTTTTCCAGATACATGGCATCATCGGAAAAGGCATTGGCGGATTCTCTTTGGGCTGTGAGGAATTCATTTTCAAAATCCCCTTCGGAAAAGCACTCCCGCATACCCTTTCCGCCGCCGCCGGAGCTGGCCTTTATCATCACCGGAAAGCCCATGGCTTTGGCTTCTTCTAAGGCCTCCTTCACATCATAAAGAGCATTTAAAGAGCCGGGTACCACCGGCACGCCGGCTTCCCGCATCTTAGCTCTGGCTTGAGACTTGTTTCCCATGCCGTCTATCACTTCCGGGCTTGGTCCAATAAAGCAAATGTCGTTTTCCCTACATTTTTCGGCAAACTGAGCATTTTCCGACAGGAAACCATAGCCGGGATGAATAGCATCACAGCCAGTATTCTTGGCTACAGTAATCAAAGTATCCATATTTAAATAGGAATTTCGGGAAGACCCCTCTCCGATACAGACCCTTTCCTCCGCCAGTCGTCCGTGAAGGCTGTCCTGATCTTCTTTGGAATACACCGCCACGGAGGGGATGCCCATGCCCCGAAGAGCCCGAATTACCCGAACGGCAATCTCTCCCCGGTTGGCTACTAAGACTCGCTTAAACACTTCCGCCTCCTTTACAGCTTACGCACACGGAACAAAGGCTGCCCATACTCCACCTTCTGCTCATTGGAAACCAGCACCGCCTCAATTTCACAGTCAAAATCCGCCGTGATTTCATTCATCATTTTCATAGCTTCCAGAATACAAACCGTATCCCCCGCCTTTACCGTATCTCCCACCGTAACGAAGGCAGGAATATCCGGTCCCGATGCGGAATAAAAAGTTCCCACGATAGGACTGGTGATATGCACCTCATTCTCCTCTTCAGAATTCTCCTGCTTTTCCGTAACCGGACTCTCATAGACAAGCTGAGATGCTCCTCCCTGAGCAAGCACGGGAGGATGATCTAATTTACTCATAACAATCTTAAAATCCCCATCTTTAATGGACATGGTATTTAAGGAGGAATTCTCCAAAATTCTTACCAAACCCTCTACCTTTTCTAAATCCATTCTTTCTCCTCTCCTACTTCTCAAATAACTTGGATAAGCGTTTTGCCGCCAAACGACAATCTAAGACTTCCTTACAGGGCTTATGAATCAGCTTTCGCATTTCCTGTAGCTCCTTTTCCTCTTCCAGGAGCAACTTTTGTGCCTCCTGTACCGTAATCTTTTCAAAATGAATCTTATCGTCCATCCTTCTTTGTACAAGCTTTGGCAAATCTACCGTCGCTACCGTAGCTATTTTTCCATAACCTCCGGTGGTTTGCCGGTCTGCCAGAAGGACAATGGGCTTTCCGTGGGAAGGAACTTGAATAGAGCCTAGGGCAATTCCGTCGGAAATAATGTCGGAGCCCTTCTTACTTTCAATATATGCCCCGTCCAAACGAAGTCCCATACGGTCAAACTCACTTCCCACTGTATATTCACTTTCATAGAAGCTCTTAATTCCTCTTTTGGAAAATACCTCTTCCTCCGGTCCGGGAACAACCCGAATCTTCACCTTACTCTCTTCATACTCCTTTAAGGGGAGGGTTCTGGAAAGAAAGCTGGGAAGATAAATTCTTCGATTAATTCTGGTATCCAGATAATCCCCATCCTCTAATTTTCTTCCCTTAAAGCCGCCAATCTGACTTTTTAAATTGGTAGACCGGGAGCCCATAATCACCGGAACCTTTAAGTAGTTGGAAAAGGCAATATAGCAGGTCCGTCCGGTTCTTGCAGATCCTACTTTCAATACATCCCCCTTAGCCACATAAATGGCAGTATACATGGGAATTGCTTCATCATTTAACTCCGGGCGAAAGTCTCCTCCTGTAATAGAGATAATCATAGGGGCGGTAAACTCTAAGGTAGGACCAATCAGGGTACACTCCAACACTGCCTCATTTTCCGGATTATCCAAAAGCAGGTTTGCGATACGAAAGGCTCTTCGGTCCATGACACCGTTCACATTAAAACCCTGAGACTGATAGCCTGTACGGCCCAAGTCCTGAACCGTAGTAAGAAGGCCTCCCTTAATTACTCGAAATCCCATATCAGCCCTCCTTATGCCACTGTACGCTATAGTTTCCTGATGCTACCGCTTCGGAAATCCTTGCATATTCAGAATCCGTAATCGGATAAAAATGGATATATTCTCCGGCCTGTACCAAGATAGGATCCTGCTTTTCCGGGTCGTACATCTTCACCGGCGTTCTTCCGATCAACTGCCAGCCTCCCGGAGAGTCCACAGGATAAACACCGGTCTGAGAACCTCCGATTCCTACAGAACCTGCCGGAATCTTCACTCTGGGGTTTTCCAGCCTGGGAGTATGAAGCTTTTCCTCCAGACCGCCAAGGTAAGTAAAGCCCGGTAAAAAGCCCAGCATATACACCAGGTAATCCTTCTCACTATGGAGGCGTATCAGTTCCTCTCCACTGATTCCGGCATGCTCCGCCACATAGGAAAAGTCCGGTCCCTGCTCTCCTCCGTATAAGACAGGAATCTCCCAAACCTTCTTCTCCATGCTTTCCACCTTGGTATCCATCTTCACAATAGCGGAAACCCTCTTGTAAATTTCCTCATAGCGAATCACCAAGGGATTATACTGCACCAGCAGGGAGGCGTAGGCGGGAATCATATCCACAATCCCTTCGATTTGTTGCATTTTCAATAACTTTACGGTAGCGCTGATTCTGCGATTTACATCCTCTCCGATTCTTTGCTCAAACTGAATCAGTAAAGCAGAGTCTCCTGCAGTAAGCACTCGTATCTTTTCCATAGTTTTCCTTTCTCCGAAAACAATCTCTGTTTAAAAATCTATATGCTCTAAGCTTTCATGCATAGATTTTATGCGGTAAAGAGAGTGGATAACTTTGTCAAGGAAGTTAATCCCACATAAGCAGATAATACTACCACAATAATCCCCAGGAAAAGCAGAATTTTCGGATGCTTATAATTTTCTCCCATAATCTTCTTATTCTGAGAAGCCACAAGACAAATCCCTAAGCTTACCGGTAAGATTAAACCGTTCAAAGAACCTGCTAAAACCAGAAGCTTTGCCGGACTTCCAAGGCCTGCCATTACCAAGGTGGAAAGGAGGATAAATCCAATGATAAAAAGATTTTCTCTCTTAGCCACTGCAGGAAACAATGTCTTTAAGAAGCTGACAGAGGTGTATGCCGCACCAACGATAGAGGTAATAGCCGCACAACAGAGCACCAAGCCGGAAATTCTCTGTCCTATTACGCCAGCTCCCTGAAGAAAGGCATCTGCTGCCGGGTTTTTCGCATCCAAGCTGGCACCCTTTGCCACAACACCCAATACGGCAAAGAATAAAAGGACACGAACCAATGTGGCAACAAACATTCCCATAACTGCGGAATAATTAATATCCTTCAATTTATCTTCTCCGGTAACGCCGGCATCAATCAAACGGTGCGCCCCTGCAAAGGTAATATATCCTCCAACCGTACCCCCCAAAAGAGTAAGGATGGCAGGAAATAAACTTACGATGCTTGCTTCCGGAAGAATACTGTTTTTAAGGCCGGAAGCAATGGGAGGCTTTACCATAAAGATTACTAGCAGGATAACAAGAATCATGACTGCCCCAAGAATCTTTACCAAGCGATCCATAATTCCCTTTGCATTCTTGGACAAGAAAACCAGAATTGCCAGACCTCCTGCAAGAAAGTAACCAAGCTGTGTAGGAATTCCCAGAACCGTTTGTAAGCCCAAGGCTCCTCCGCCTACATTTCCGATATTAAAAACCAAACCGCCCAAAACTATTAAGAAGGAAACAAAATATCCCAGTCCCGGAAGGATACGGTTTCCCACATCCTGTCCTCGCATCCCGCTGATGCAAAGTACACGCCAGATATTCAGCTGAGCAATCGCTGCCAAAATAACCGAAGCTAAAATAACAAAGGCAAAGCTGGCTTTAAAATCACCGGTAAACTTTGCCGTCTGGGTTAAAAATCCCGGTCCGATGGCTGAAGTTGCCATCAGAAAGGCTGCTCCAAGCAGTGCTCCGCTTTTTTTCTTCGTTCCGCTCATAATAAGTTCCTCCTTCTTTTTATTGGACAGTTGAATTGTTGTACTGTTTATTTAGGACTTATTTATCAGTGTCTTTAAATTAAGTCTTATACACAGTATAGTCATTTTTTGCCCAGCGTCAAGAATTTTTCCGGATTTTCCTGAATAAGAATAGAACGGAAACAGAATAAACATGGAACAAAACAGAACAGAAGCGGAAATCCGCAGTATTTTCTTAAGAATTTTTCCAAGCTTTGATATTTCTAATTTATTTTATAAATAGGCCGATATATAAGCTGGGTCTAAGAGCTACTCTTAGCCATTTGCATGAGAAAGGAGCAAATATGCAAAAGTTTTTTACACAAACTAAGGCATTTTCAAGAAGGATTTTGAAGGCTTTAGAAAATTACGGAAGAAAAAGCTTAGGAGTTCTTACCCTATGTTCTCTTCTGGCAAGCTCTCCGGTTTTTGCCGGAATCCCTTTAAAACAGGGAGATGGTGCAGTGAATGATGCCCAGGTCAATGCGGCTATTGAAGTTTATAACAGAATTCCGACATCCATTCGTTTACAGTATGAATTGAATCATAACAGTATTACTTTTTTTAACAGTAAACAAAGACGAGACAACGTCATCGGCATGTATACCGCTTTAGACGGAATGGAAGCAAACATAATGCTATCCGACCAGGACTTAATGGGAGCCTACGCTCTTGCCCATGAAATCGGACATTATTTCGATGATGTAGTATATAAAGACGAAGAAATTCTTTTACAAGAAAAGCGATATGGAAATCAGGTTTTCCGCTATGTTACCAGAGGAAAACGCTCCCGTTCCGAGGAGGCGGATTTCGTAGCAATCTATCAGCAGGAAGCCAATCAAAACGGTTTGGTAACCCAATATGAGAAATCTGACAGTACAGAGTACTTTGCCGGAAGCTTTAAGGCTTATGTAGATACTCCCGAGCAGCTGCAGGTTGTAGCTCCCGCTACCTATGCTTTTATCGATCAGTTGGTAACGGAATTTAATGCTAGCCACCCGGTACCGGAGGAAGCGGTAACCGCCTAATATTAAAAGGACTGCAAAAAATCAAAAAAATTTTCTAAACAATATAGGTCTGAAACGGGGCACGTTCTCACTAGCTTCGCCACGTAGCGGATACTAAGCGAAAAACTGCGTTTCTCTTGTTTTTCGCAAGTACCGACGGGCT
>NZ_CABSXI010000010.1:0-53850 GCF_902481605.1 uncultured Oribacterium sp.
TCTTCATTTTTCATTCTCCCTTACTAGGTAATTTTTTGTCCCATAGTAGCTACAACTCTCTTCCCTGATTTCTGCTATGGTACGAGTAGGCCGGACTAAATACAGGGAATCGTCTTCTCCCTCCGATTCCCATCCCGCCTACAGATGATTATTAAAATCCAAAGTAAATATACTCCATATCCTAAGAGAAAATCAATAAATGCTTAATTTTTAATTTATAAAAAATATATAAAAAAAGATTGACTGCCTCTTCCGAAGCAATCAATCTTTCAATTCATCCTTAAAACAATCTTTTACAGGCAAAGTTCACCTAATCAACCATGCCTTTTCAAAAGGACTTGCCTATTTCAAAGGCGAAACACTTTCAGCCATCACCCATTACTTTACGGTAGGCTCAGGAGTGGTGCCGCCCTTCTTCCCTCTAATGATTACAAGAACAAGGTAAATAACAGCCACAATTACACCGCCCACATAAGCGATTGGCCAGCTTAAACCAAAGCCCAGCTTTGCATTTAAGATATAGCTTGCGCAGATGAAGGTGTAGAAGGTACCGGGAAGCAGTGGCATCCATGCCCATTTTGCTTTTCCGTTAATCATGAGATAAATACCTGCCGCAGCCAAGGGGAATAATGCCATAGTCTGGTTAGACCATGCGAAGTATCTCCAAAGAATCTGGAAGCCCTTAGGATCTACCTTTGCCCAAACTAAGATTCCTGCTACCAGGATAAAGATTGGAATGGCAAGGCTTAATCTTCTGAAATTGTTATCCTGCTTAATGTGGAAGGTATCTGCAATGGTAAGACGTAATGCACGAAGTGCAGTATCTCCGGAGGTAATAGGAAGAATAATAATACCGATAAGTGCTATTGCTCCGCCAATAGGTCCTAAAGCTCTTCTACAAACTACACCGACTACAGAGGTTGGAGAAATAGCAACCAACTCTCCCGCCTTCTGAATCATGTACTGGAAGGTTCCTGCCTTCTCATTAAATACCATGCTGATTCCGCCCTGGTCTGCAGTGAACTGAATCAATGCCATTGTTCCTGCCGCCCATACCATGGCGATGAAGCCTTCTACAGCCATCATGTTATAGAAGGTCATTCTTCCGTCCTTCTCACTCTTAATGGTTCTTGCTACAAGAGCAGTCTGGGAAGAGTGGAATCCGGAAAGAATTCCGCAGGCTACGGTTACGAAGAAAATCGGGAAAAAGTTCTGTGTCCAGAAATAATCTCCATAGTTAAAGGAAGGAGTATTCCAGTTTCCGAAAATCTCTACTAATGGGTAATGGGAAATTACCATTACAGCAAATACACCTACTGCGGAGAATACCAGGATTGCACCGAAGATAGGATAGATTCTTCCGATAATCTTATCGATGGGGAATACAGTAGCAATTAAATAGTATGCGAAAATAATACCGTAGATAATCCAGGTGGAAGCCTCTGTAGGCGCACCGCTGAATCCGAATACCTGGGTTGCGGTAATGTCTCCGGGGGTGTAAATGAAAACGGTTCCTACCAAGAGTAAAAGCACGCATACAAACACATCATAAATCCAGAACACTGCCTTGTTGGTATAGCGTCTTACCATTTCCGGCATCTGGGCTCCGCCGTCACGAGTACAAATCATTCCCGCAAAGTAGTCATGTACCGCTCCGCCAATAACATTTCCGATAGGAATGGTAAGCAGTGCAATCGGTCCGAACAAAATACCCTGAATCGGTCCAAGAATAGGTCCTGTTCCGGCAATGTTCAGTAAGTTAATTAAAGCATTTTTCCAAGTAGGCATCGGAACATAATCCACACCATCCTGCTTGGCGTAAGCCGGTGTCTCTCTGTCGTCCGGCTGGAATACATGATCGCAAAGGCGACCCATAGCCATTCCGCCGACGATGAGAATCACAAGGCCGATCATAAAGGTAACCATAAGTAATCCTCCCCTTCTTTCCTCAATTTTGTGCAAAACTAAAAATACACCTTGTTCACAGAAATTTCAATATTTTATCCATTTATTTCAAAATCAATAAGTACTTTATTATAGTTTATTTGCCTAAATTTCCTTTCTATTGACGATAATCTGTTAAATAAATAGCAATTTTGTATTTTGTACACATACATTATCCTCTAAAATCAAAGGATAGTTTTTACATTTTTTTGTGCTATTCAAATAAAAGATTAGGAATTTTAAGATTTCTGTACTAAACTGCGGTAAAATAGCCGTCAGAAAGAATAATAAAAGTAGATAGGGGATAGAAAATGAAGGATATTTTGACATTTTTAGAAGAAGAAGGTATTTCGGAAAAGCTTTTAGAGGAGCTGCGCTCCTTCCGTTCCTTTTACAAGCTGGAAGAAGAGGACGAGAAGCGTTTGCCGAAAATGGAGTATTTGTACTACGGAAAGGAAATCTGGGAAGCCGCCATTGCCGCCCTGCTTTCCGGAGCGAACCTGCTTTTGGACGGTCCTAAGGCCACGGGCAAAAACGTTTTAGCCCAGGGACTGGCTCTGGCATTTTCCCGTCCTGAATGGGATATTTCCCTTTATGTCAATTCAGACGCCTCCTCCCTGGTGGGTAGCGATACCTTTTCCCAAGGAGAAGTGAAGCTTCGTAAGGGACCGATTCTGGAGTGTGCCCTTCGTGGGGGCTTCGGCATCTTAGACGAAATCAATATGGCGAAAAATGAATCCTTGGCGGTACTGCACGCTACCCTGGACTTCCGTCACAGCATCGACCTGCCGGGCTACGGCCAGTTCCCCCTGCATGAAGCTACCCGCTTTATCGGCACCATGAATTATGGTTATGCAGGAACCAGAGAGGTAAATGAGGCCTTAGCTTCCCGTTTTCTGGTGCTCCACATGCCGGTGATCAGCGCGGAGAATCTGGATAAGCTTTTAATGCACCAATTTCCGAACTTGTCGGAGGAATACAGAAAGCAGTTTGCCCTCCTTTTTTCTGAAATTCAGGAAAAGGTTTCCGGGGGTGAAATTTCCAGCAGGAGCTTGGACCTTAGAGGTTTAATTTCTTCTATTAAAGCAATGCAGAAGGGCTTATCCGTATCCAAGGCTTTGGAAATGGGACTGGTAAATAAGTCCTTTGACCTTTATGAAAGACAGTTGGTACAGGATTTACTGGATGCCAGAATTCCTAAAGAGCTTTCCGGAGAGCGTATTTTCCTATGATGCTGACAGAATTTGAAAAAAAACGGGCTGCCAATATGATTTGGAACGGTGCCCATAACTATAAGGTCTCTCCCGGCTACCGTATGTATGACTACGAAGGCAAGGCGGACCTGTATTGGAATACCATCATTGGTGCCAGCTATACTCATTTTGACTGGAAGAAATTAACGGCATTCTACAGCACCTTTCACGAAACTCTGGGGCAGGAAACCTACGAAACGCTCTTTTGGCTGGCTTTGGAAAATGCCACCTTCGAAAAGGAAAGTCCTCTAAGAGAAAGTCTGGCTCTCCTTCGTAGAGAATATTGCAAACGGAAGCTTCAGGAATTTATTCCCAGTATTGCGGAAAGCCGAGAAGGCTGGATCTTAGAAGGACATTATAAGACAGCCCTGGGAGAGGACTGCGGTCTACCGGATCTGGTGGATCGAAAGCTTCTAAAAGAAGTGGAAATTTCCGGGGAGCTGAATACTGAAGAATGGATTCAAAGTCTTTCCAAGACCTTACAAAAATATTTTACCTATCTCCCCGGTCTTCCGGCTGCCATGCAGAAGAAAAAGCGGGAATTCAAGATTCCCCATCTTTTCTTTTGGCTAAAGGATGAAAATGGAAGTTCCTCCGGAAGTCCAAAAAAGCTGGTTTTAGGACTTTTAGAGCGAAGCAAGGGAGGGGCGGACAGCCGGGATGTGGAAACTGCCTCCGAAAAATACCAAAAAATCACCGAGGAGGGCCTCCGAAAATACATTCAAAGTTATTTCGGACAGCCACTCTTTGATAAGAAAAAATCCGAAGCTATGGAAAAAGCCTGCTGCACCGGAAATCATCAGGGGGCAAGGCTGTATTTTACTAACGGCAAGGAGGAAGAAAATCTGAAGGGCTTCGCGGCGAAGATGCGAAAGGAAATGGAAGCCCAGCGAAAGAAAAATGAACAGGCCTATGAAAAAGAAGAAAGCTATAACCAGACGCAGATTTTCAGGCTAAGTCAGATGTTGAAAAATGCGCTTCTTAGCAGCTTGGAGCCAAGTCCTGTCCTTTCCAATCAGGGCAAATTGATTCCTTCTCTTTTGTGGAAGCCCCTATATCTAAAGGGCCACAATAAAATTTTCCAAAAGGAAATTGCAGACAGTCAAGGCTCTCTCACGGTGGATTTACTGCTGGATGCCTCTTCCTCCCAGATTCATCGGATGGAAACCGTATCCCAACAGGGCTACATTCTGGCAAAGGCTTTGGATAACTGTCAGATTCCGGTTCGGGTTTTCGGCTACTCCTCCATGAGCGGCTATACAGTTTTAAATCGATATCGGGACTATACGGAACGAAATAAGAACAAAGAAATTTTCCGTTACTTCACCACCGGAGCAAACCGGGACGGCCTGGCGCTTTCCGCCGTTTTGGAGCAGTTAAAGGAAAATACAGCCTCACATCGCCTGGTAATCTGGCTTACGGATTTAAGTCCCAACGACCTTTTGGAGGTAAAGAACAAGGCCAGAAACTATTCCGGAGATTTGGCCATCTCCGACATTCAGGAAATGGTGCATAAAGCCCATATGGAAGATATTTATGTACTACTGGCCTATACCGGAAAGGACAAGGACGTTCCCAATGCTCAGAAGATTTTCGGCAGAAATTTTGCGAAGGTCCAGTCCTTAGAGCATTTTTCCGAGTTGATGGGAAAAATGATTCAGGCGGAAATTCAAAGAATGTAAATAAAGTAAAGATTTTGCCAGTGGATAAAAGTAAAGATTTTGTCAGTAGATAAAAAACAAAACGAGAGTAATCAAAGGCCGGAATCAAGCTATACCTTGACAGTACTCCGCATTGTCCTATAATGGATGTAGTATTGAAAACTACTTAGAAAGGGAAAACCCTATGAAATATCAGATTATTTGTGACAGCTGTGGAGATTTCACACCGGAAATGAAGGCGGATCCTCATTTTCGTATGGTTCCTCTAAGCTTGGAAATCGGGGAATATAGGATCATGGATGATGAAGCTTTTGATCAGGCAGATTTCATCAAAAGAATGGCTGCATCCACCATCGGAGCGAAGACCGCCTGTCCTTCTCCGGAGGCCTTTCAGAAGGCCATTGAGGAATCCGATGCGGATGAGGTATATATTGTAACCCTTTCCGACCAGCTTTCCGGAACCTATCAGGCAGCCAAAATCGGCATTGATCTCTATACGGAGTCCCATGAAGATTCTCCCAAGAAGATTCATTTGTTTAACTCCAAGTCCGCTTCCGCCGGTGAGTGCAAGCTTTGCCTGGATATTCGAGAATGTAAGGAAGCCGGTCTCGGTTTTGTGGAAGTAGTAGATATTATCGAGAAAAAATGTAACGACATCGTAACGGTTTTCGTACTGGAGTCCCTGGAAACCTTACGGAAGAACGGTAGGCTTTCCGCCGTAAAATCCTTCTTGGCTTCCGCCTTAAACATTAAGCCCGTCATGGGGGCGGTAAACGGTATCATCGTGAAGCTAGATCAACAGCGTGGTATACAGAAGGCCTTAAAGAGAATGGTGCAGTTAGCTGTTGAGCGTGCCGGGGGCGCGGAAGCGGTAAAAGACAAACGACTGGTAATCACCCATGTCAATGCTCCGGAGCGGGCAGAACAGGTAAAAGAAGACTTCCTGAAGGAAGGAAGCTATAAAGAAATTGTGGTGACCAATGCCGCCGGTGTAGCCACCATTTATGCTAACGATCAGGGAATTGTTGCTGCACTATAAGTAAAAGCTTTGGAAAACACAACGATTATTTAACATTCATAGTATAGGTACAAGCAATATAGTTCTCATGGAGTATGATTAAATCGCTCCATGAGAACTATTTTCCTTTTATATTGTTTCATAATGAGACCACATCGATAGTATTTTAACCACGTTGTTTTCATTATCAACATTATAGACAATTCTATGTTTTATATTTACTCTCTTTGAAAATGTAGGAATTGGATATCCCAGTAATTTTTCAGTAGGTGGCTGATAAGGATTTTGCTCCAACTCGTCTAAAATTTTTTCAAAAATATCCTTTAAATTTGACTGGAGTGCTTTTTTATAGTCCTTTGATGCTTGTTTAGTAAACTTTAGCTCATACATTGTTTTCTAAGCTCCTCACGGGACAAACATTCGTCGATTGGCTCATTGATTCCTTCTAATATTTTTTCTTTTAAATTGGGAATGCTCTCGATATAAAGAGATTCCTTTAAGCTATTCAGGTAACTCTCCGAAACCACAAAGAAATTCTCTCCCTCATCTCTTGTTACTGCTATCTCACGATTTGTATCTAAGGACTTAATATAGTCATCGAAATTATTTTTGAATTTTTTTTCACTTGTGATAATCATATTTTTCTCCTCTAGCTTTATTTAATTATTTTTCGTCTCCTTAAGGCTATCACTATTCTTATCCCTTGAAAAGTCGCAAAAATATATTTTCATACTATAAGTCTCAAATATTTTTATTTGAGTAAGTAACCCATCCATTACTTCGCCTCCGCCACCTTCTCCTGATAGTAGGAAAAGAAGTAATCCGCAGTGCTTCCCTCATGACTATGAAGGTCGATTTCCTTCCAGAAGGGTTCCCGGAAGCGGACAATATGCTCTTTTTGATAGGCCTCGTAGCTTTCCTGAAAATGCAGGGAGCGAATAGCGGTTTCCAACCTCTCCTTTCGTTCCTTGGTCGCTTCCTCATCATAGGAGCTTAGACATTTTAAAATGTAGTACTTTCCATCCTGAGAAAATACCGAGGAAATCTCATTGTCCTCTAAGGAAAAGGCCACCTTCGCGTATTCATCCTCCCTTTCTCCAAAGGCCAAGTTCTTCTGCAATTCCGGATCCTCGGAATACTGCCTGGCATAATAGGAGAAATTGGCTCCGGCAAGCTTTACCTTTTCTTCCAGCTCCTTCGCCAGGTTTTCATCCTGTACCACAATCTGTTCCACAGAAATCACCTTGGCTTCCGCCGCACTTAATTCCGTATCCACGTTGGCCAAAAGGGACTTTGCCGTCTTTTCCG
Organism: uncultured Oribacterium sp.; assembly: GCF_902481605.1. Taxonomy (NCBI): domain Bacteria; kingdom Bacillati; phylum Bacillota; class Clostridia; order Lachnospirales; family Lachnospiraceae; genus Oribacterium; species uncultured Oribacterium sp. The sequence goes on from NZ_CABSXI010000010.1 coordinate 7,185, forward strand.
CCACAAAGTAGGCCACATACATATCCACCACGTCCTTCAGACTGCAGTTTCCAAAAAAGGCCTTGTCCTCTTCGCTGAGACTTTGGTAAAAGGCATTGGCCGCAGTTCTAATGCTTTCCATCTCCGTGCCGTTGGCAATAATTCCCTTTTCCTCCGCCATTAGATTCAAAGTACGGATATCCTGCAGAAACTCCTTGGTTTTTGCCAAGAAATATTCTCCGTAAGTTTTTTCCACCTGTCCGGCTACAGGGAGATCCCAAACTTCCTTCCCCATCACATTTTGAATCCGATTTCGCTCAGAACCCACCACAATCATAGCCTGTGCCTCAGTATAACCGGGGATATTCTCCGTTTTTCCGCTGATGGCAATTCCTTTACAGGAGCTTAGAAGAAAAAGCAGGGAAAGGATAAGGCAGAAAAACCGCCTTATCCTTTTCTTCTTATCCAAAATAGCCATAGACATACCCCATTCCTACTGCAATAGCAAGACCCAAAATGGCTCCCATTAAAACCTGCAGGGGACTATGCCCCACATATTCCTTTAGCTTTTTTTCAAATTCCTTACCGGTCCAGGCAAAGGGATTATCCAGTAAGAGACGATTCAAAATCACTGCCTGCTTTCCGGTTTCCCTTCTGACTCCGGTGGCATCATACATTACCACAACAGCAAAAACCAGAGCCACCGCAAAAATAGCACTATCCACCCCGTATGAAATCCCGGCCGCCGTGGCTAAAGCCACCACTGTAGAGGAATGGCTGGAGGGCATTCCTCCCGAACCGGTCATTCTCTCCCAATTTATTCCCTTATTAAAATAAGCATCAATCGCTGTCTTACAAACCTGGGCAACAAACCAGGATAGCAGAGCTGAGATCAATAAATAATTGTCTAAAAGTTGCTCTTGAAACGTCATGCCTTTTCTATGTTTCCTTTCTTCGGCTTTTATCTTTCCACCAGCCAGTCATAAAGCTCCTGATACTGAAGAGCGGAACTCTTCCAAGAATAATCCTGTTCCATGCCCCTGGCAATCATTTCCTCCCAGGCCTCCCGATGGTCATAATACACCTGCTCCGCATAACGGATGCCGGCCATCATTTCATGGGCATTGTAATTGGCAAAGGAGAAGCCTGTTCCCTTTCCTTCATATTCGTTGTAGGGCTCTACCGTATCCTTCAAGCCTCCGGTTTCCCGGACAATGGGAACTGTGCCGTAGCGAAGGGCAATCAACTGGGAAAGACCGCAGGGCTCAAAGAGAGATGGCATCAGCAGGGCATCACAGCCTGCATAGATTTTATGGCTCTTCTCTTCAGAATAGTAAATCTGGGCAGAAACCCTCTGAGGATACTTCCAAGCATAGTGCCGGAAGAAATTCTCATAGCCATCCTCCCCTGTACCCAAAACCACAAACTGAATCTTATCCTGACAGATTTCATCAAAGACTCTTACCAGAAGATCCAAGCCCTTTTGATCCGTAAGACGACTAACCATACCGATCAGCATACAATTCGGATCCACCTCTAAGCCCAGCTCCTCCTGTAAGGCTTTCTTCACCTCCGGCTTTCCCGTCCGGAAGGAGGCAGAATCATAACTGGCGGGAAGGAAGGGATCCCTCTTGGGATTCCACTCCTCGTAGTCAATTCCGTTTACGATTCCCCGAAGGTCATGGTCTCTGGCCTGTAAAAGACCTTCCAGCCCCTCCCCGAAGAAGGGATACTGAATCTCCCTGGCATAGGTTTTGCTGACCGTGGTAATGGCATCCGCATAAACCAAACCGCCCTTTAAAAGATTTCCATTTTTCTCACACTCCAGCTTATCCGGAGTGAAATAATAATCCGACAGCTCCGTAAAGCGTTTAATGGTCTTGATATCCCACACGCCTTGGAAGCGAAGATTGTGAATGGTAAATACGGAACGAATGGAACGGAAAAATTCACTTCCCGCAAAACGATCCTTTAATAAAACCGGTGCCAATCCGGTCTGCCAGTCATGACAATGCAGCACATCCGGATGAAAATCCAAAAGAGGAAGGGCTGATAAAGCCGCATAACAGAAGAAACAGAATTTCTCCAAGTCCCAGTACCAGTTTCCATAGGGTTTGTTTCCGGAAAAATAATATTCATTGTCAATAAAGTAGTAGAGAATCCCGTCTACTTCCTGTTCTAAGACACCTACGTAACGGGACTGTCCTAAATAGTCCATATAGAAGTGGGTCTTGTATTTCAGTTCATTCCTTTTCTCTTCAGGAATACACATGTATTTGGGAATCATCACCCTACAATCAAAGTAATTGGAATCCAGAGCTTTGGGTAAAGAACCGCACACATCCGCCAAACCTCCTGTTTTGATAAAGGGAACTGCCTCTGATGCAAGAAATAAAATGTTTTTCATCCTATCCTCCTTCCTAAATATCACATGCTTTTCCGTAAATCCTAAACTGCTTATCCTTCCGTAGAAGCTGCTTATATTTGCTTTTTCTGTCATTTCGAAACAAAGTAGATCTCTATGAAGCTTTTGATGCGAAAGCTTAGACACTTCTTCCTTATTCTATGCATTTGAAGCCTTAGTCTTCTTTGCCTTGGACTTTGCCTTCAGCTCTCTTGCATTTTCCAAGGAAGCCTCCGAAATCTCATCTCCACCAAGAAGCCTTGCCAGCTCTTCTATGGATTCCTTCTCCTCCAAGGGATGAATCCCTGTGTGGGTGACTCCATTCTCCACCGTCTTTTCAATGAGAAAATGATGGTCTGCCTTTGCCGCAATCTGGGGCAGGTGGGTAATCAAAATCACCTGATGATTCTTCGCAATCTTCTGAAGCTTTTCTCCCACCTTCTCCGCGGTTCTTCCGGAAATTCCGCTGTCAATCTCATCAAAAATTAATGTAGAAACACCCTCCGTATCCGCCAGTACCGTCTTAATAGACAGCATAATTCGAGAAAGCTCTCCTCCTGAGCCTACCTCCCGAAGAGGGCGAAGAGGCTCTCCCGGATTCAGACTCACATAGGCCTCCACCTCATCCAGGCCCTTTTCCGTCGGCTCCTTCTTTTCCTGAAAATGAAATTCGAACTTGGTGTCCAGGAAGCCCATTTCCTGCATTTCCCCTTGGATTTGCTTGGCTAATACCTTGGCATCCTCCTGCCGTTCCTTGGAAAGCAGCACTGCCTTCTCTCGTAGGAGCTTTTCCTGTTCCACTATGGCCTTCTTTGCCTTCTCTTCGTCCTTCTCATAGTCTAAAAGAAAAGTTCTTCTTTCCTCTTTCTTGGCCAATGCAGCCAGAGCCTTAGCTTCCGTGCCTCCATGCTTCATCATGACTCTGCGAATCTGTTCCAGCCGTTCTCCCAAGGTAAAGAGCTTTTCCTCATCCACCTCCGCATGGTCCAGATAATGGTCTAAAGAGCGGAGACAATCCTCTCCCACCGCCTCCAAATCATAAAGGCTGTCGGAAAGCCCCTTTAAGCTTTCATCAAAATCCTTGGCCTCTTCCACCGCCTGAATGGGACGGTGAAAATCCATTTCCTCCAGACTTTCCTTTGCGGAAAGAAGCAGGCTCTTCAGCCTGTCCATATTTTCATAAAGGCTGTATTCCTTAGTAAGTTCTACCTCTTCCCCCTCGGAAAGATGGGCATCCGCAAGCTCCTGAATCTCAAAATCCAGAAAATCCAGCTCCCTTGTTCTTTCCTCTTCCTTTAAGGAAAATTTCTGCAAGGCTCTCTTTTTTTCCTGTAGCAAATGGTAAGCATTCGCCACTTCCTCTAAAAGCTTCCCCCCCTGCTTTTTCCGAAAGCCGTCGATAATCTCTAAATGAGAGCCTTCCCGAAGCAGGCTTTGATGCTCATGCTGTCCGTGCAAATCTAAAAGACCGCCGGTAATTTCCCGAAGCTTAGCCAGGGTAAGCCCTAAATCATTGACCCGGATATCGGACTTCTTTTCAGAAATCTTCCTGCGAATCAAGAGTCTTTCCTCTTCCAGCTCTAAATCCTCTTCTAAAGCTTGAATCCGGCGCACTTCCTCCTCCGTTAAGGAGAAGTCCAGCTCCACAATGGCCTGTTCCTTTCCATGACGAATCAGGTCTTTATTGGCCTTTTGCCCCAGAGCCAGCTGAATGGAACCAAGCAAAATAGACTTTCCTGCTCCGGTTTCTCCGGTTAAGACATTTAAGCCGTCGGAAAACTCTACAACGGATTTTTCTATCAAAGCCAAATCTTTTACCAGCAGTCGATCCAGCATGCCTTCCTCCTTATTTGCTAGCCTCTCATCAGGCTTTCAATACTATCCTTTAAAGCCTGACTATCCTTCTCACCGGAAGTTACACAAAAGATGGTATCATCTCCCGCAAGACTTCCCACGATCTCCGAAAAATGATGCTGGTCAATGGCCATAGCCACTCCATTTGCCATACCGGAAAGGGTTTTGATGACCAAAATATTACCTGCCACCGCCATGGATACCGTGCCATCCCGCATAACCCGGACAAATTTCTCCAAATCTCTCTCCGGAGACTCCTTTAAAAGGCTCTGGTAAACCATCTTGCCGTGTTTTTGCATTTTCGTAAGCTGCAAAGACTTAATGTCCCGAGAAACGGTAGCTTGGGTTACAGAGTATCCCTCCAACTGTAACTGCTTAGCCAGCTCCTCCTGGGTTTCAATATCCTGTTCTTCGATTAAAGAAAGAATTCTATCCTGTCTTGTCTTTTTCATCAAAAACCTCTCTTATAAGTTTGCCATCTTCTCTCGCAAAGTATGAAGAAAACTTTCCTTGGAAAATTTAATCAAAACCGTTTCTTCCTTGGCCTTCCTGATTCGTACCACATCTCCGGCCAAAAGTTCGATAGGAGCCTCTCCGTCAAAGGACAGTACCTGATCTCCCCCCTCCATCACAATCTCCAGGGTTCTCCGATTATCCAAAACCACCGCTCTGGCATTTAAGGAATGGGCGCAGATAGGATTCATGATATATACCGGCGCTTCCGGGGAAATGATGGGGCCTCCCGCAGAAAGATTATAGGCGGTGGAACCTGTAGGCGTGGAAATGATGATTCCGTCTGCGGAATAGTGAACCATTTCCATCCCGTCGCAAAAGACCTGAAAATGATGTATGGACACCCCTCGCACTCTGGAGAGTAAAAGCTCATTCAAGGCAGACCTTGAAAATATCTCCTTTCCCTGTCGGAAAATGCTGCCGGAAAGCATAGCTCTTCGATCCTCCACATAATCCCCGGCCACAAGCCGTTCTATAGCTTCCGCAATTCTTCTTCTCTGGCGAATTTCCGTAAGGTAACCAAGATGTCCCGCATTGATTCCTAAAATCGGAACCGGCATTCCCTGTAAAACTCCGGTGGTATGGAGAATAGTGCCGTCTCCTCCCAAGGTAATCAGGCAATCCATCCCCACAAAATCCTCTCTGGAAAAATCCTTATTCAAAAAAATCTTGGGACGAATGCCTTTCTTCGCTAATTCTTCTTCTATGATTTTCTGGAAGCTCTCTGCCTCTGGCTTTGTTTGATTCACAATGAGTGCCAAATTCATGTATTTCTTTCCTCTCTAGTATAGCATATCTTCCTCTAGCTTGCTTAAACTATAAGTCTTGCGATGAATTTTATTTTAGCTTTAATTCCTGCAATGAATTTTATTTTAGCTTTAATTCTTGCTGTCAACTTGCTTAACTATAAGTCCCGGTGGGAATCTTCCGTAATACGCATAAGCTCGGCTTCCCAAGCTTCCGATAATGCCTCTTCGGCATTTCCCCTATCCTCTAAAAAGCAGAGGTACTCAATATTTCCCTCCGGTCCCTTAATAGGCGAAAAATCCAAGCCCTGTACCGAAAAGCCGATGGAAGAAGCAAAGGACAGTACCTTTCGAATCACTTCCTGATGCACGGCAATGTCCCGTACCACGCCCTTTTTTCCTACCTGTTCTCTTCCTGCCTCAAACTGGGGCTTAATCAGGCAAACCACCTGAGAAGGAAGCTTTCCCAGCTTCTTCACCACAGGAAGCACCAAGGTTAAGCTGATAAAGGAAACGTCAATGGAAAAGAAGGAGGGCTTTTCTCCCAGCGCTAAAATGTCCTCTTCCTCCACATAGCGAATATTACACTTCTCCATGGAATGCACTCTTTCATCATTTCGCAACTTCCAATCCAACTGTCCGTGGCCTACATCTACGGCATAAACCTCCACCGCTCCGTTTTGCAGCATGCAATCCGTAAAACCTCCGGTGGAAGCACCGATATCCATACAAACTCTATTCTCCAAAGAAATCGGGAAAGATTTTAGAGCCTTCTCTAATTTTAAGCCCCCTCTGGACACATAGGGAAGAGCCTTTCCCTTCACAAGAATCTCCGCATCCTCCGGAAAGCTGCTACCGGCCTTATCTTCCTTTTCCCCATTTACAAAGACCAGCCCTGCCATAATGGCCCGCTTAGCCTTTTCCCGGCTTTCCATAAGCCCTCTTTCCACTAAAAGAACATCCAGCCGTTCCTTCTTTCCAGCCATGCTTTATCCTTTCTTAGATTCCAAGTTATTATTTATCCCATCAAGCCTTCCCGGAAGACTACGCCGGTAGCCTCCTAAGAGAAGTTACGGAAGACTACGGAAATTCCCCTTTAGTCTTTAAAAATCCCCTTCTCCTGCATTTTCCTGATAATGTTGTCGGAGTCAATGCCTAAGATTTCCCTAAGAGCGGAAACGCTTCCGTGCTCCACATAGGCATCCGGAAGAGCCACTGTTTCCACCCTTATCTCCGGATGGCAGGCATTCATATATTCCAGGACAGCCTCACCGAAGCCGCCGTTTCGCACATTTTCCTCTAAAGTAATGATGCTGTGATGTCCCTCTTCCACAAGCCTGTCCAAAATCTCTGTATCAATAGGCTTGGCAAAGCGGGCATTCACAAGCGTTAAGTTGTATCCCTTCTTCTCCATCTTTTCCGCAATATGGGCTCCTGTAGACACCATGGAGCCAAGAGCCAAAAGGGCAGTGCCCTCTCCCTTTTTCAAAATCTCCGCTTTCCCCAAAAGGATTTCCTCCTGCTGCTCAGAAAAGCCCTGATAAGCCTCCCCTCTTGGATAGCGAAGACAGATCGGGCCGGAAAAGGCTAAGGCAAAACGGAGCATTTCCTGTAACTCCCGAGCATTTTTCGGTGCCATCACCGTCATGTTGGGCATGAGGCGAAGGTAAGACAGATCAAAAATCCCTTGATGAGTTTCTCCGTCCGCCCCAACCAGTCCCGCCCGGTCAACGGCGAAAACCACCGGCAGTTTTTGCAGGCAAACATCATGCACCAGCTGATCAAAGCCTCTTTGCAAAAAGCTGGAATATACCGCCATCACCGGCTTTAAGCCCATGCTGGCCATCCCTGCCGCAGAGGTTACACCGTGGGCTTCCGCAATCCCCACATCAAAGAAGCGTCTGGGGAAGGCCTTTTCAAAGGCATCCAATCCGGTGCCGTCCGGCATAGCCGCGGTAATGGCTACAATATTCCGATTCTTCCGGCCCTCTTCCACCATGGTCTGAGAAAAAATCTTGGTATAGCTAAGTCCTGTACTTTCCGCCTTGTCCTTTCCGGTGGACAGATGGAAGGGGCTTACCCCATGGTAATGGCTGGGGGACTGCTCCGCCGGTACATAGCCCTTTCCCTTTTTGGTGACCACATGAATCAACACCGCATGATCCACCCTTTTCGCTTCCTGTAACACCGTTTCCAAGGCCTTAATATCATGTCCGTCCACAGGACCCAGATAGGTGATGCCCATGTTTTCAAAAAACATGCCCCGGACAAAAAGCTGTTTAATAGAATTTTTGGTATTTTTCAAACGATCCACAAGACTTGGCCCAAGGATAGGCACCCTGGAAAGCCCTGCCGCAAAATTCTCTTTGAAATGGGTGTAATTCTCATGGGAACGAATGCCGTTTAGATAGGTGGAAATCCCCCCCACATTCTTGGCGATAGACATTTCGTTATCGTTTAAAATGATAATGAAGTTCTTCTTCATTTTCGAAGCATTGTTTAAAGCCTCATAGGCCATGCCTCCGGTGAGGGCTCCATCACCAATGACCGCCACCACCGTTTCCTTTCCTCCCAAAATATCCCTAGCCTGGGCTATCCCCAGAGCTGCGGAAATGGAGGTGGAGCTGTGGCCGGTATTAAAGCAATCATAGGGACTTTCCTCTCGTTTAGGGAAACCGCTGATTCCTCCCAGCTGTCGAAGCCCGTCAAAGTCATCCTTTCTTCCGGAAAGAATCTTGTGGGTATAGCACTGGTGTCCCACGTCCCACACCAGCTTATCCTGTGGCAGATTTAAGCTATGAAAAAGAGCAATGGTAAGCTCCACCACCCCCAGATTGGAGGCCAAGTGGCCACCATGCATGGAGGTTTTTTCCAAAATAAAGCGTCTCAGCTCCTTAGCCAAGGTCTTTTGTTCGGAAAGGGACAGACGTTTTATATCCTCCGCCCCATGTATTGACTCTAATATCATGAAAAATCTCCTAACTCTTTCATTCCTCTAATTTCTTCTGGAACAAAGATACTGACTAAAGGAAAGAAGAAAATCCAATGCTTCCCCATCTACCGCATTTCGATCCAAGCTTTGTAAGAGGCTTCTGCCCTCTTCCGTATACTGCTCCACCATGGCCTCCGCCTTCTCCATGCCATAAAGGCTAAGAGCCGTAGTTTTCGCCTGTTCCGCATCAGAGTGGATGGGCTTTCCCAGTTCGGAAAAGCTGGAAATCTCATCCAAAATATCATCCCGAATCTGGAAGGCCAGGCCGATTTTCTCTCCAAAGGAAGACAGCTTCTCCTGCTCTTCCGGATTAGCCCCTCCCAGTAAAGCCCCGATTTCTAAGGAAGCGGAAAGGAGGGCTGCGGTTTTCTTTTTGTAAATAAAGAAAAGCTCTTCCTCCGTCAGAGGCTGTCCGGTTTTTTCAATATCCAGCACCTGTCCCCCAATCATGCCCTCTATCCCGGCGGACTTTGCCAAAATCTTAAGGCCTTGCATGATAGGGGAAAGAAGTTCCACGCTGTTGCCCTTTTTCCCTTCCCTTTCCAAAACTTCCAAAACCCATTGAAAAGCATAAAGACTTAAGGAATCTCCTGCCAGTATCCCCTGAGCCTCCGTAAAACGGTACCAGGTAGCTTCTTTTCCTCTACGATACTTGTCATTATCCATGGCAGGCAGGTCATCATGACAGAGAGAAAAGCTATGAATCATCTCCATGGCCAGCATAAAAGCTTCAGTCAAGGGTAGGAAAAGCTTCTGTCTCTCCTCCCCGGCGAAAAGCAAAAAGGCCTCTCGAAGCAGGATGGGACGAATCCGTTTTCCGCCTACCATAAGACTGTAGTTCATGGCTTCTATTCCGGTCTTCGCAGGCCCCTTTTCCTCCGGCAAAAATGTGGTCAGAATGGCTTCCACTTCCTCTCTTCTCTTTTGAAATCCCTCTTCCACGGAATGATTCCCCATCTCGGTGCCCTGATTTCCCATCTCGGCACCCTGATTCCTCATTTCGGCACCCTGATTCCTCATTTCGGCACCCTGATTTCCCTTAAGCATCCAAGCCACCCTTTTGCTCGCTGTCTAAAAGCTTCACCTGCTTTTCAATCTGGTCAATGCTTTCATTAGCTTCCTTCAGCAAAGAAACCGCCTTTTGGTAGATGGCAAAGCTTTTTTCCAAGCTATCCTCGCCCTCCATCTTCTCCAAAAGTCCATCCAGATTTTCAAAAATCTCGTTTAAATCCTTCTTTTCCTTCTGCTCTTTCTCCGCCTTCTTCAGCTTCTGCTCTTCGACTTTCTTTTCCTCTGTTCCCATACAGGCTCCTTTCTCTAGGCGTTTCTCCTATTCTATACCAAGCTGCTATTGCTCCGGCTTTTATACTTAAGCTCTATTTCGTGAGTTTTCCATGCATATCCACTATTGCTTTAACTTTTCCGGCCCAAACCTCTATTCCTTCGGCTTTTCCAATCCAAGCCTCTATTACTCCGGCTTCTCCGCCCCAAGCCGCTCTTCCTTCTGCTTTTCCAAAACCTTGGCCTTGGCAGTGCCGTCCGTAAAATGAATCTGTAAAATCTCTCCCATTTTCACCTGCTCCACACTGCTCATCCGCTTACCGTCTTCCCTTTGCACATAGGAAAATCCCTTGGACAGCAGGCGCAGGGGGGAAAGGGCATCGAATTGCTCGGAAAGGATAGCTAACTGATGCTTCTTCTTTTCCAGCTTCCCTTCCATGAGACTTGGAAAATGTCGATACCGCTCCTCTTTGTTTTTCGCAAGAAGAATTTTTTCCTTCATCTTGTGGGGAAAGACCTGATACTCTCCCATCCTGTCCTTGGCATTTGTAAGCTTTCGCTCCATCCACTGAGGGAATACCCGGTAAGGAAAAAGCGCCGATTTATTTTCCTGAATGCATAGTTCCATCTGCCTTTGAAAACGACTTTCCAAATCCAAAATTCTATGCTGTTTTCCCTGTAAAATGTTCCTTGGGTGAAGGACGGAAAAACGAAGTTCCTCCTCTTTAACCCTTTGACGCATTTTCTGAATAATACGCTCCATCCTTTGATGGAAGCTATAGGTATAGCTTGCCAAATCATCCACAAACTGCATATAGTCGAAAACTGCAAGCTCCGCCGCCGCAGAGGGAGTGGGTGCTCGCAAATCCGATACAAAGTCCGCAATGGTGGTATCCGTTTCATGTCCCACAGCGGAAATGATGGGGGTGTCCGCATTGAAAATAGCCTTAGCCACCGCCTCTTCGTTAAAGGCCCAAAGGTCCTCTATGGAACCGCCGCCACGCCCTACAATCAGCACATCTAAGCCCATCTGGTCCAGACGGGCAATCCCCTTGCAAATGGAAGCCACAGCCCCCTCACCCTGTACCAAAGCCGGATAGAGGAAAAGCTCCACAAAAGGATTTCTCCGCTTTGCAATTTGGATAATGTCTCTTACCGCCGCTCCGGAGCTTGCGGTAACAATACCGATTTTTCTGGCATACTTGGGAATCGGCTTTTTATACATAGCGTCAAAAAGCCCCATTTCCTGTAATTCCTTCTTCAAGGCCTCAAAGCGAAGGTAGAGATCTCCCTGGCCCGCTTTTTGGAAAGAATCCGCATAAATCTGGTAACTGCCTCCTGCCTCATAAACACCGATACGGCCGGAACACAGCACCTTCATTCCATTTTCCAACGGAAAAGCAAGCCCCGCCCTCTTTCCCGCAAACATAATGCCGGAAAGCTGCGAAGCCTGGTCCTTTAAGGTGAAGTAAATATGTCCCGAAGGATGCATTTTCAAGTTAGAAATTTCCCCACTGACGGTAATGTGGGAAAGGAAGAAGTCTTCCTGCATCATTCGTGCCAGATAGCGATTTACCTGACTAACCGTATATTCTTTATTTGCCATAGGCTGCTGTTGATATCCCGTCACATTTCAAGGCAAAGCTCCCGCCCGAAGTGCACTTTCTCCGCAAGGCATGCGCTTCAGACGTTCTAAAGAGCGAAGTCTCTGCCCGGGGAACACTTTCCCCATACAATAAAGCAATCGCCTCAGTGAAATTGTGATTTGGGATGAATTCTATCCTCTCTTTGGCGCTTTACTATCTTTAGCTTTTGATTTTACGATATGGAAAGACTTTTTCTCCACCTTTCCGGATTTGCTCTTAGAAGACTTGCCCTTCTCTTCTCCCTCACCCTGCTTTCCGGTGATACGAGCCAGGACACCATTGACAAAGGAGCCGGAATCCGCTCCCCCGTACTTCTTCGCAATCTCCACCGCCTCGTTAAAAACCACCTTATCCGGGGTTTCTTCCTGATACTCCAGCTCGTACAAGGCCAAACGAAGAACGGTTAAGTCTGTTTTTGACATACGACTGGTGGTCCAGCCCTCTGTTACCGCGTTGATTCGCTCATCCAAATGAGGAAGCCGTTCCAAAATCTTCATGACTTCCTGAGACAAAAATGCCTCCTCCTCTTCAGAAAGATGTTCTTCTTCCTTCTCCGGAAGTAAAAAGTCCTCATCCTCTTCCTTGCTATAGGAATAATGGCTCAACTGCTCCTGTTTTCCCTCTTCCGGGTAAAATAAGGTGGAAAACAAGAGTTTAAATTTATGGTCTCTTTCTTCTCTCTTATTCATTCTCTTTATTCACCACTCCGGAAATCTTAACATTGACTTCTCTGACTGTTAAACCGGTCATACTGTTAATGCTGGAAACCACTCTTTCCTGTACTGCCTTGGAAACCTCGGGAATCGCATAACCGTAGCAAATGTTTAAGCGCAAATCCACAGCCACTTCCTCACCGGAAATCTCCACCTTAACGCCACGAGCCAGATCCTTAATTCCCATACGGGAAACCAGGGCTCCGGACCAGCCGCCATCCATGGAATCTACGCCATCCACCTCCGTTGCCGCAATGCCGGCAATGATGGAAATGACCTCATCCGCAATGATAACCTCTCCAAAACTATCCTGATCCTGTTCTTCTACTCTATATGCTCTTTGTTCTTCCATGAAGACCTCCCATAAATAACAACAATCTTTTGGAAATTTTACCATAAAAACAGAAAAAAGGAAAAGAAAAAAGGAGGCTGAAGAGAAAAGTAAGAAATAGCTTCGGTTCTAGTACGATAGGCAAGTCCCAACGGGTACGCTCTCGCTGGAACCAAAAAGAGGATGAAAAAGCCAAATTGGTTTTCTGTACAATATAGGCCTGAAATCAGAGGTACGCTCTCGCTGGAACCAAAAAGAGGATGAAAAAAGCCAAATTGGTTTTCTGTACAATATAGGCCTGAAATCAGGGGCACGCTCCCGCTAGCCTCGCCCTGCAGGGGTTCTAAGCTTTTACAAAACAAAAGCTAAGAACCCGCGGGCTCAGACTACCCCTTCTTTCAGACCTATATTGTCGAAAAGTTATTCAATTCGCTTGGTTTTTTATGTCCTCTGTTTATTTGAAAAGGGATTTCTTAGTCTAAAATCCGGCTATGCCTAGACTACCTTTACTCTAATCTCTTAAAAGAAGAAACTAACATCTCATAACAGACTGCATTCTCTTTATTTGATTTCCTATTAGTAATATAAATTTCCGCTTGAAGTATAATTATTATATAATTATACTGTACCTATAGAAAGGTGGTGCCCTATGGAATTCGAATGGGATGAAACCAAAAATCGGATAAACCAAATCAAGCATGGGGTATCCTTTGAAGAAGCAAAAACAGTATTTTATGATGAGCAAGCTCTGCTGGAGTATGACGAGCTTCATTCCGTAAATGAGGACCGTTTTCGTATCCTTGGTTGTAGCGATGAGGGCAATATTCTTCTTGTAGTTCATTGTATACGGGAAGAAACGACAATCCGTATTATCTCATCAAGAAAGGCAACTGCAGCTGAGAAAACAGGCTATGAGGAGTGTAAGGTGATGAAAGATAGAGATGAATTTTTAGAAAAAGAATTTGATTTTAGCAAGGCTATAAAAAATCCGTATGCTAAGGCTCTGAAAAAGCAGATAACCATTAACCTTGACGAAAAAGTAATTCTCTTTTTTAAGAACAAAGCAGAAAACACAGGGATTCCATATCAGACTTTAATTAATCTATATTTAAAGGATTGTGTGAAGAATAATCGTCAACTTGAATTATCATGGAAATAGAGAGCCTGTAAAAAATTATATTTTTCTACGCAATATAGGCCTGAAATCAGAGGCACGCTCCCTTCTTTCAGACCTATAGTATATAAGCTATTCATTTTTTTATTTTTTATAAATACCCTTATTCAAACAGCTTCTTTATTTCGCTACATCCGCCTCTTCATCTACTTCCTCTTCTTCATTGTCATTTTCGCCTTCGTCCTCCGGCTGTTCTTCATCCGGGACTTCAATGGGATCTTCTTCTTTTAAATCGTACTGCTCCATGTCCACCTCCACCTTTTCCTGCCAGGGATTTACCGGACCGGGTACATAAATTCCCATCATAGTATTTCCGTAGTGAGCCTGAAAGGTTCCATTGGGAAGAGCCGTAATTCTGGGAACGGAATTTTCTTTGAGTTCCGCCTCTGCCTTAGCCAAAAGCTCATCCAGCACAATACTGGGCTTTGTTCTATAGGTGCTTTTGGAAAAATATGTAGGCTGACCATTTGTTCCAAGGAACTGCCCCTGATCATTGACAGGATACTGACCCTCCACCTTGGTATTTACCGCCATACTGCCGTTTTCCGAAAAATAATAGGCGTAGCCGTCAATCACAGCCCAGCCCTTCATCATTTTCCCAAGATTCTTCTCTCTGTTATTGAGAAAATACCACTGCTCCCCATCCTTTAACCAACCGATCAGCAGCTTTTCTCTTTGGGGACTGATGTAGTACCAGTCCTCCTTATCCGAAATCCAGTCGGTTAAAGGCGTTCCGGCTTTGGTGTGATAGCCCCACTCTTTATTTTCATATACCCAAACGCCCTGCTCCCTTTCCTCCGCATGAACCAAAATGCTGCAAAGCAGGAATAAAAATAAAAGAAAGAGACAAGCCAAACCACGTAAAGCAGGAACAGGGAGGAGATTGTCTCCACTTTTCAACTCTCCGCCTTTTCCATAAAATTCCGAATTTTTCTCATCAAAAATAACGCGAGCCTTGCTAATGGCATAGGGCTTATGAGCCTGCTGCATTTTCTCTGTCAAGAGTCTATATTCTTCTTCCCGTCTTTGATATGGATTCCTCTTCATGATATATTCTTTCCCCTATTCCTTGGATTATAGTTTCTATTAAAACATTGTTGCTATTAGAGTATTTTTTCTATTAGAGCATTTTCCCATTGGATTCTTGTCTCTGCTGGTTTATTGTCTCCGTTGGATTATTGCCTCTATTGAATTATTGCCTCTATTGAATCATAGTTTCTATAGATTATCGGTTAGAATTAGGGAAAGAATAAAGGAGCAGTATAACAGCAGGCTTATGGAACTAAGTGTATTGATGGCTAACCCTTAGCTTTATATCTGTGATTTCATAAAAAATAAGCATATAAAAAACGGAGCAGCAGACCATTACAGTCTACTGCCCAATTCAAAAGGACAAACAAAATCCTGTCCCGACTCTATCTACATTTTTCAAAAACTGTTCTTAATCCTATAGTCCCTTTAACGCTTTTACCCCTGCGGAAATCTGCTCTGCCATATAGCTTAGCATTTCCTTGGTCATTCCGGGGTAAACGCCAATCCAGAAGGTATGCTCCATAATATAGTCGGTTTCCGTAAGGTCGCCTACCACCCGATACGCATCGGTGTTTCGAATCTGGTTAAAGCAGGGGTGCTTAATCAGGTTTCCGGAAAACAGCAATCGAGTCTGAATATTTCTTTCCTCCAAATAGGCAGTCAAAGCATTTCTCTTTACCGGAGAATCCTTTTTCACGGAAATCAAGAAACCAAACCATGAGGGATCTGCATTTTCCGCAGGCTCCGGAAGAATCAAGTCATCCGTTAAAGAGCTAAGCCGTTCCCGCAGAAAAGCCCAGTTTTCCTTACGTCTTTCAATAAAGCTCGGGAATTTCTTCAGCTGCTCCACACCAACCGCCGCCTGCATATCCGTAACCTTCAGATTATATCCGAAGTGGCTGTAGGTGTATTTATGGTCATAGCCCTTGGGAAGCTCCCCGTACTGCCCCAGGAAGCGGTGCTTACAGAAGTTATCCTGTCCGGAGGGGCAAATGCAGTCCCTTCCCCAATCTCTAAAGGACAAAATCAACTTGGACAGCTGGGCATTGTTGGTATATACTGCTCCACCCTCTCCCATGGTCATGTGATGAGGGGGATAGAAGGAGCTGGTCCCGATATCTCCCCAGGTTCCTGTAAATTTTGTTTCTCCATTAATGGTGTAACGACTGCCTAAAGCATCGCAGTTGTCCTCCACAAGCCAGAGAGAATGCTTTTCGCAAAATGCCTTTACCGCCGATAAATCAAAGGGATTTCCCAAGGTATGGGCAATCATCACCGCCTTGGTTTTCTCGGACAAAGCCTCCTCCAAACGACGAACATCAATGTTGTACTGAGGAACGGTCACATCTACAAAGACAGGCACTGCCCCATACTGCAAAGCGGGCGTTACCGTGGTGGGGAAGCCGCAGGCTACGGTAATGATTTCATCTCCCCGCTTAATCTGCCGCTCTCCCAGCTCCGGTGCGGTTAAGGTCATAAAAGCCAGTAAATTGGCAGAGGATCCGGAATTTACCAAATAGGCATGCTTCACACCGATCCACTCCGCAAATTTCTTCTCAAACTCATCCGCAAAGCGTCCAGTGGTTAGCCAAAAGTCCAAAGTGGCATCCGTTAAGGACAGCATTTCCTTCTCATCAAACACGCGGGATGCATAGCTCACTCTGTCCCCCGGCTCAAAGGGCTTCTTCTGCTCCTTAAAGCTATGGTAATACTCCGCCACCAATGCCTTAATCTCTTCCCTGGCCTCCGCTTCATTTTTCCAATTCTTCATTTATAGTTAGTCTCCTTTATTTCTTAGTTTAAACTCAAACTTTTCTGATGATACTATACGTTTTATTCACCTTAGTGCTTTTCTCATCCTATAGGCACCTTCACAGCCTATACAGGAATGATGGAAAAGCTATCGTTAAGAGTATAGGAGAATCTTTTTCTTTGCAAGGTATTTCCTCTGAAGAAATCTTATCTTTTCAGAAAAACCGGATTACAAAAATAGTCGAAAGCAGAAATTGGATATTAAAAATCAAATTTTTTGATATTTTTTCTTGCATTTAGTATTTCATGATGCTATTATCACCAAAGATGATCTATGGAGGTGGTCAATATGCTCATTGAATTTCGTTTTAAAAATTACCGTTCATTTCGAGACGAAACCGTATTATCTATGGAAGCAAGCGGCATTAATTCTTTAAAAAAGTCACTCATCCCTCTATCCTCTAAAGTAAAGTTACTTCCATCCTGTGCAATATATGGAAAAAATGGTGGCGGTAAAAGTAACGTCATTCGAGCTTTCTGGCTTGCGGTACAGTTTATCCGAAATGCACAGAGAACTCAGCATGATCGTGCCATCATCCCGGTTCGCCCATTTTCCTTAAATGATTATTCAAAAAATGATCCTACAGAATTTGAATTTGTTTACAGTTCTAACGGCGTTCGTTACTGGTATGGTTTTTCAGCAACAAGAGAAAAAATCTTTTCAGAATATCTATACCATGCTCCTAAAGGACAAAAAGCCCTCATTTTTGATAGAAAAGAGCAAAACTTTTCTTTCACAGAAGATAAATCCAAAAGAACTTTAATCGGGAAAATGGTTGCAGAAAATCAACTGTTTTTCTCAGTAGCATGTACTATGAATGACGCAGCATGCGTTTCAGCCATGCAGTGGTTTCGAAATGAAGTATATTTTTCTCGTGACTATTCTGATATTCCCGGTCAAATCTTAGAGTATGCAGAAGATAAGCTGATGCTAAAAGCAATTTCTGATTATGCCAAGGCTGCAGACTTAGGCATTTTGGATGTTCAATTCGAAATCAACAATAAGGAAGTTCGATCAGATGGACCTCTTCCTACAGACATTCCGGAGGACTTCAAAACTGAATTATCACAATTTATACGTGCACTCTCTGAGACCTCCTCTGACGGCACCATTTTACTGCAGCTACAGGAAGTATCTGCTCAAGCAAGCCACCAAGGCGTTAAGAAAGACGGGAAAAAAGATAATTTTTACCTGGATCTTTCTGATGAGTCTGATGGCACCAGAAAGCTTATGGCTCTTGCACCCGCCATTGAATCGGCATTACGAACAGGTGGTATTTTACTGGTAGATGAACTGGAAAAGGAACTCCACCCTCAATTGATCAACTTCGTTGTCGCAAAATTTCAAAGTAAAGACAGTAACAAAAATGGAGCCCAACTCATTTTTACCACTCATAACACAGAGCTTTTAAGCCTGGAATACCTTCGAAAAGATCAGATTTATTTTGCAGATAAACAGAATAGCGACGGTTCTTCCGAACTTTATAGTATCAGTGAATTCTCCACCAGGACCAGTGACAATATCCGTAAAGCGTATCTGGTTGGAAAATATGGTGCCACCCCTAATATTGAAATCGAGGAGGTCGAATAATGCCTCACTTTTTCCAATGTGCATGAAGCCATTGAATATTTGCAGTCTTTACAAAAAAATACATGATTTTCACGGAAAAGAGGAGGGCTAATCCCCTCCTCTTCTGGTTCTTAACTTTGCTAAAGCTTCTTGTTAAAGCTTCTTTTTGATCAGGCTATTACTCTCTATATTTTTTTGTGATAAAATATGTAAACAGTAGAAAGCACAAGGAGAAAAGAATGGAAGAACGAAAAAATTTAGCATTTCTAAGCAATTCCGGTAACTATAGCATTTTCCAATTTCAGAACGATGTTATACGCTTTATGACCTCTCCTCGATTAGAAAAATATCAGAAAGTCCTAGAATGGGATGCAGGCTATTTGGTTGTAATTGCGAAATATAAGGACTTAGCAGAAATAGAAGAATATATTGATTTAGTTCCTATTCTGGAAGATCTTTCTTATGATGTCGATTCCTTTCTATCTCATATTAAGGAGGTGAAAATCCGTGAAGCTACAGGATAAAAAGAAAATTGCAGATGAAGCCGATATGATTATCAATGGCTATGCCTTCACAAAAAAAGAAGACAAGGTCTTCGTTGTCCACTTAGAGTCCTTTCACCATGTTGCTGTAATTTTCCATGATAATATTATTGAAACGAATATGGATGAAATTGAATGTCAAATCGTTTTGGATTATTATCACAAAAACAAAGAATTTTTGGAGAAGAACTATGCCGAAGTATTATAGTTACAAAATTCATGGTTATTATCTCTATTACACAGCATCTTGCGTCATCGAAGCGATGCATGTTCATGCCAGTGATAAGCGACTTACAGAAGCAGGATCTGCAAAATTTTTTGTTAAAGAAAATGGAGACACTACAGTAGCACATAGCGGTATCCTCTCCCAGAGAGACATCCGCCTTATTCAAAATTTCATAAAATAGAATTACAAAGAAATGTATTTAACATGGCGTGAATTATCGGATCAAGATTTTTACGGAAAAGAGGAGGGCTAATCCCCCTCCTCTTCCTGTTCAAAGAAATATTCCTCACAAAGCCTGCAGGAAATTGCTCCTTATATTCCTTCTTAATCTTCCAAGTCTTCCTCACCACCAAAACGCAGATACTGCAAACTATTTATTCTCGCACCTTTCGCCTCTTCGCTGATGGCATTACTGAGATAGCTGAGGTTTCCATTGCCCTTTACGACATAGCGCTTCATGGCCACATCCGTTTCCACGCCGGTTTCATCCTGGTCATCTGAGTCCGTCACATACACGGCACGGAGAAGACCGCTCTCATCATATTCCGCTCCCCAGAGGGTAACCACATGATTATAACTGAAAGTCGTATAAGACAGGCAAACAACGAAGTTATTGGACAGGTAATGCTGCAGACTATTCCCCAAATCACTCAAGCTATTTACCAAGTGCATACCGGTTTGCGGTTTAGTTCCTATAATTCCATATAAAAATCCGCCTCTTGCATCCGGCTGTAAATCCTTATTTTCTATATTGGTTTTTCGGTCTTCTTTTGGAGTATAGCCATTTAGGAAAAGATCCATAAGCGGAACCGTATAGTAGCCCGTCTCATTATTGCCATACATTTCCTTGAAATACTGATAAATCAGGCTTCCCTGTTGCTCCACATCCTGATTCAGCATGTCCTTTAAGCTATATGTATTAGCGCCTACCGTTCTGATAACATCCCCGTTATTTTTGATATAGTCCTCGATTTCTTTTTTATTCTGCTGCAAATACCAATGCAGGGTGTTGCTGGCTGCTGCCGCAAAGCAAAGATTTCGATCAATCTCTTTATTCGTTCCAAAGGGGGCTTTGTTCACATCAAAATAGCCCTGTCCCTCCTCATAGGGAGCTTTGTAATCAATGTAGCCATGATCCTCCGTCTTACGAAAATCACCATTTTCTCCCAATTTTGGAGCTTTAACCCCTTTTACAAAAAGGACAGTCCGCTTTTCTCCCTCCTCCGTTTCATATTCTACTGTATTGTTGTTTTGTCCATTTTCAATTTTTTCTAAAAGCTTCTTTCGCTTGGCAAGCTCTTTTTCCGCCTGCTTTCTCTGCTTTTCAGCCCTTCTTGCCAACTCTTCTTCGGAAAATGTATTTTCTTTTTCCGTCGCTTCAGGGGAAAATCCTGTATTGTCTTCAGTATTACTTACAGAATCGTATTTGCTATCACCGAAAAGGTCTCTTTGCCTTGAGTCGCTCTCAACCGTACCGGAACTATTGCCGGCACCAAAATGAAAGCCTCCGCCAACAGAACTTGCAGAAGAGCCGGAAGCACTTGAAGTAGAGCCGGAAGCACTGGCAAAACTCGAGCCGCTTCCGGAACCGAAGCCTCCGGAGCTTGAACTGCCACCGAAACTTGAGCCACCGCCGGAACCTGAACCGCCGCTAAAGCCGCCTCCGCCACCGGAACCACCGCTTCCACCGGAGCCGGCAATACCCTTAATCCCGGTATTTTGTGCTTCTCCATTTGCATTTATCTGCTGTCCCTCTGCAACTCCTGCCTTAATTTCCTTTTCCACCTGCGCAGAGCGCCGGGAAGAAACGCCCTTCCCTTCTTCATGTACCGGCTTTCCATCCTGAACCCACTGGCCGTTTGCGGAAATGCTGTATCCATCCGAAGTCTTCTCCTCAGTAGCCATGGTTCCATTATCTTTTAGAAAATAACAATAGCCGTCCACCCAGGTCCAGCCCTGAGCCATCTTTCCCCAGTTTGCGGTATCCGTCTTCAAAAAATACCATTTTCCGTCTGCCAGAATCCAGCCATCCTGCATTTTCCCGGTAAGCGGGTCAAAATAATACCAGCTACCGGAAATCTCCTTCCAACCCTTCTGGTTTTGTCCTTCCTCCTGATACTGCCACTGTCCCTCAGCCTGCACCCATTTTCCCTCTGCTTGGGCCGTTAGGGAAAAGAACGGAAGGGTCAGAGCCAGAGGAATAGACAGCATAAAGGAGCGAGAAAAAACGGAAAAGGGATGTCCCCCGTTCTTTCTTGCTCCAATAGTTTTATCAATATATTTTTGTGTATGGTTCCGCACAAGCTTCTGTGAATGCTTTTCAGCTGTATGATAAGCTCTAAATTCTGCCAAGCCATCCTTGACTTGACTATCCTGATCCCATCCCATAATGCTTCTCCTTCTATAGGCGAGTCCATTGTCCTAGGATAGAAACTAACAATCGTCTTCCAATCATATTTCTTAGGGATGGCATCGCTTAAACTAATTTTGCAAAAATGCAAAGTAAAAATCGTAGGTAGTACGGATGATTGAAGAAATTCTGTACTACCTGCAATTTCGGCAAAATCATAAAAAATATAAACAATTTTCACGAAAGGAAACTTATTTAATTATTCATTTATAGTAATCATTACGAAGCCAAACACCTATCGTTGTGGTGCAAAAGTAGTCAATTTATCTCCCAGTATGCACTCAACGCTTGGAACTAAGGCCTGTAAAATTATTTTTTATCAGCATATTGCGATCCCATTCTTAAATCCGTTTTATCTATATGTAGCAACACCTTGCTCTTTGCATTCCTCCTGCTTGCATATCGAAACAACTTACTCTCATCAATATAAAAATCCTGAAACGCCTGATGAAAAATATTATCATACTCCCCTCTACTGACACAGGATAAAAGAAGCTTATCTGCCACAAGATCTACCAGCATCTTTTCAAGCTTAGTTTCCCAGACAGCTCTTTCACCCTTCGGTGATTCAGAAATCAGTTTTTTTATAATAATCATATCATCTGACCAATACTGATGAAATGTTTCCACGGAAGGATTCAAGAGAATCTTACCGGTATATTGTTCTTTTAAGGAATCAAAAACATAGGTTCCCAGTCCTGATTCCACGGAGGCAAATATCACATTATGGGCAATCTGATGATTTACAAATTCATTTAATTGGACCAGTTCAAAAATGCGAAAATCAAGTTCCGGGTATTGTTCCTCAATCTTTTTGGCAAGGTCTAACGATAACTCCGAATACTGATAAGAGTAATTTCTCTTCGAATCCTCTGCTATGTGATAGCTATTTCTACCTACGCGATAAATATCCCCATTCTCCAATAACTTCTGAAAATTATATCTTCCTGAGTCTTTCCTTTTATTTTTATTTTCTTTCTGAAAGGCAGTAATAAAGTCTTCTCTGGAGAAGTTTTTTTGATGCGAAAGATTATGTACCATATTATTCTTTGTTCTACCTCTATATTCTATAAGTCGGCAAAATTTGTATTTTTTGCCAACTTACAAATCTCGGTGCAGAGGAACCGCTATTCCGGAAAAGTGAAAACCACCTGTCCAGAATAGGAAACCGATGTATTGTTTGGTTACTATATGTCAGATACATCTTTCATCAATATGCAGAATAACATTGATATTCGAATGCAAAAAGGAAGCTTGATCCATGGATACAACAAATAAAAACAATACAATAAGCATAATGGAACAGGACAAGAGATTTGTAGCAAACTTAGTTTATTTCTTGGTAAATGGGATAGAGTTTCCACCAATCACGGATTATACACACCTCTTGCATTTCTTATCAAAATCTTCAGTAACGTTGAATTGCCTTTAAAAAAGCTAATTTTTGTAGGTGTTTTTCCCTTTTTAGGGTATGCTCTGGTAACCGGTATTTCGCAAGCTTTCATTCCTATTTGTGATGCTCTAACCGATAAGTAAGCCAATAATTCGTAAGTCATAAAAATATCTCTAAAGGGCTGCACTCTGTCATCCGTCAGATAACGTCTGGAATAAGCGCGGAAGGCATTTGTCGTATCCGTAAATCTCTGATGCGCAGTCATAGAGATAATCGGAGCATGAATACACTTCACAGACAAATATCTAAACAATGGTGTATTAATAGCCTTTCCACCTTTTATAAATCTTGAGCCCTGAACAAAATCATATCCTTCTTGTAGCTTCTCTATAAAGCGGGGAACATCCTCTATGCTGTCTTTATTATTTCCATCGATAGTGATAATTCCTTTGTACCCTCGTTCAAGAGACCACCAAAATCCCATACGAAGCTGTGCGCCTTGTTTTCCGATGTCCTTCTTTACAAGTAGGGAATTGACATTTAAATTTCGTAGATTGCTTTCTGCCGTACTTCCATCTGTAGAGCCACCGTCGCAGATAACGATATCTGCAAAGTCACTGATCTTAGACTCTTTTGCTCGGGTTAATTCAGTTAGAATACGCTCTCCCTCATTAATAATGGGAATCAGCACGACATAGTCCTTTGTTTTTGATGCATATTCAAAACTTTCAAATGTTGGGACACCTCTTATTCCTTCATACAACAATATAATTCTCCTTACCGGTAAGGTAATACTATTATCTCTATTTCATAAATACTTTAGCTACATACTCCATCTTTTTTCTTAGGGCAGAAAGATCTTCCACTTTCCCCATCTCTATAGAGATAAATCCTTTATACCCTTCTGAAAGCAAAAGATCTTTTAACTCAAAGTGTAATGTTCTTTCCTCAATCGGTCTTAGGCAAGGCTCACTAATATGAACATGATTAATGCGCTTTACCTTAGACTTTAAATCCATCACTGATTCATCATTAACTATCATAGTCCCCACATCAAGATTCAGTTTGAAGCCGTCAGAATCAACTTGTTCTATCAATTCTAATGCAGAAAAAGTACCATTTATATAATTCGTGTTATAAAGCGGTGGATTGGCTTCCATGCCGATTACAGTTCCCTTCTTAAAGGCATAATCTCCCAACTCTTTAAAGAAGGGAATGGCTTGATTACTATCCGTTCCTTCCGGCAAAAAGCGATTTCTAGGACATCCAAAAACAAGATTTTTGCAGCCAATACATGAAGCAAAATCAATAGCTTTTTTTGTATACTCCTTTAAAGTGTCTCGCTCTTCAATAGATCCAAAAAGATTTTCTTTACGGCCATACCAGATGGACTGCATGGAAGAAATACTAAATCCATACTGAAGAGAAAGCCTTTCCTTCCATTCTGAGGCTTCTTTCAGCTTATCATATGGTGAGTCAGGTAATATTCTTGTTGGTGCAATTTCCAGACCTTCAAATTGTAACTCCTTCATATAATGATAAACTTGCTCATCATTCTCTTTGTCCCATGAAATATTCGAAATAGATAAGTTCAAAATTCCGGCTCCTTTCTGATTGTCCCTGTAGTAAGCACTTAAGGAATATATTCAATGATCACTTTCGTCTTCCAAAGGATAAGCAGTCTTTCTCTCCATTAAGACTGTTGCATTGATTTAAAATATATACCAACGCTATAAAGCTTATAGGAACCACACAAAGCATAGTCCTGGGATATTCAGCACATGTACCATAGTATGAAACATAATATGTACCCAGCATACTTCCAAATAGCCCCAGACTTATCCATTTTATCTTTCTATTCAGAACTTCTTTAAACAATAAAACAGCAAGAATCATTAGCATAATCAAAGTATGCTTTACATTTATTCTAAATAAGGAATTAAAGTAAACCATTGCCTTGCTATTTATGTTGTTTGTAAAATCTTTATATTGAAGATATTCACTAATATAATCATCATCGGAGTCCTCATGAATTTGATGTACCCTGTCAAAAACAAAGGCTTTAAGATTCTTTCTGTAGCATTCATTTGTAAGTTGAGTAACTCTTTTGTTTCCATATTCATTTAAAACTGCATATGTGACAAGCCAAATATCATTGGGGTAAGCTTTCATGGCTGTCTCAACCTTTTCAATGAACCCCTTATTGTCGGAAGATTTATAATATCCTTTTTCCATTACTACGATTAAATGTTGTCTAGGCACTGCATCCGTCAAAGAAAACACACCAAATTGAGAATTAAACACGGACATATATATAAGAATAATGATTGATGTAACTGCAAACATTATATTTGGTAATTTTATTCGCGGAATTTTATTTATCAGCCCAAAAACAACAAAAAAAACATTAATCATCATCCAATAAATAATCGAACTGGGACGTTCAAATACCATCACAAAGACAATAAATTGAGCTATAACTGCACTTTTTATAGAAAGATTTTTGATAAAATCAAAGGTATAAAAAAAAGTAATTACCAAAAGAGATAGCGCCAACGACTCTGTCAATATAGCTCTATCCCATCCAATTACAGACGTATTACATCCATATAAATACAGTAATATCGTAGTATAGAATTGATTAATAGAAAAAAGTTTGCAAATTCGAAAAAAATACACAACTGCTATGAAGGAAATTAGACTTTGAAAAATCGTAATTGCCTCTAGATACTGTGTTTCTCCAAAAAGTTTCAGAAAGATACGAATTACCAGTGGGTATATCGGAGTTCTGCCATTTAATTGTCCATGAATTAGAGAAGAAAATGGATAACCAATGTATGCATTTGAATCCGGAAAAACTTTCACTTCTGTAATTAGCCAAAAATAAAGTCGATATAGTATAATCGGGAGCCACAATATAACTTTTTGAAAATTCTTTTTGCCATTACAAAATGCCATTTATAATTTCCTCTCGTTTGTAAATTGCTTAATCTCATCAAGAACCTGATCTTTAGATAAAATATAATCTCCAGTCCCCCAAAATTCCCTTGCATATAAAGTCTTATAATTATAATCCGCAGGAATAGCATTCAGATGATTCAAAAATTTGTCTCCTGTTAAATACTCATAAATCTCACTGGCAGAGACAGGTTCTGTCGCTGGATGCCATATTCTGATATCCTTTTCAAGGGCTATCTGAATATCTTCCCAAAGTCTTTCTAGATTATAAAATTGATAGACGCTCCTGCTATCAGTAAAATTTAATGCTGAAAATCCTAGCTTTTTAAAGATACACTTCAATTCTATCTTTTCTTCTTCTGATACATTCACCTTATAAAAGCCATTATCTTGTAACTGATAAAATTCTTTTAACCTCTTTTCTCTTGACACCAGCTCTTCATATTTGGACGTATTTAACATGGAAGGAATGATATTGATATAATCATAAATAAAATTCTTTTTTAGATTCCTTCCAAACAAAGCCGGAAGTCGTATAATAAGAGCATTCGGAAATTTCTCCCTTACCCAAATCTCCAACATATACCTATTATATCCATATGCATGCAAGCCTTGCGTCTCTATAACAGAATGCTCATCTACATTCCTGGGTTCCCTAAAAATATCAATTGTGGAGATCAGCACTAATTTCTTAGGATTAATTTTACTGATGTTCTCTTCTGCCTGAAGAATAACAGACCTATCTTTTTCAGGCGCATGGTTTGCCAAGTATTTTTCTGCAGGAAGACCTGCGTAAATCAAAAGCTCCGGATTTGTCCCAAAAGCTTGCTCGACATTTTTAGAATTATAAGCCAAATCAATTTGACCTGTAGCATAAATATTGCTTCCTACAAATCCGGTATATCCAACTAGCGATGTATGCATTTCCCCCTCCTATTTTGTAAGCTTCTCTACACTTTCAAAAGTATACTGCTTTCTCTTAAATATCAAATCAATTAAAAGCTGAAGATACTTTATCACAATGGTAAGGATGCCAAATAATCCAAAAAATGCTATGGATAAGAACAATATAGTGGTAGTCCACCCCGCAACCGGATGCGCCGTTATATAAATGAAAAGAGAATAGAATAGCATTGCAATAGACATACACATCATAAGAACTGTCATCATTTTTGCAAAGCTGTAACCCATCTCTGTAAACAATATTAAAGAGTCAATAGCCAGACTTATTCGATAGCTTTTTTCCTTCTCATCATTTGTCCAATTTACCTGGTGAACTACTTCATATTTCAAATTGTCCGTCTTTAAACCGCAATTTGCATACGCTATTTTTCTATATGGAATAGTTTTATTCATGGCTTCTACTCGATTAAGGACTCGACGACTTAATACCCTGAAACTTTCCGTAGACATCTTATAGGAAAGGTCTGTATATCGCTCAAAAGCTTTATAAAATAATTTAGACGTGAATTTTTCTTTTCTTTTTGCTGAGGCACTCACGATATCATAGCCCTGAAGTGCTCTTTGATAAATATCCATAATGATTTGGGAATCAAAATCCAAATATGTATTATCAAATTCAAATACAAAATCTCCTATGGATAAATCAATCCCGGCTTTCATGGCCATCTCCAAGCCATGAAAGTAACTCATGTTAATTATAGAAATACTGCAAGTTGAAGAAAAATCAACAGATTTCTTAATCATGGTCACTGAATTATCATTTGAGGCATCATTGACACATATAATTTCTGCGTGTTCAAAGTTCTTCTCAAATACAGCAATAACAGTTTCTAAAAATTCTTTGATTCTATTTTCTGCATTATGTACATAAATAATGGCCGAGACAAAATTTTGTTCTTTATTTACCATCCCTTAATACCTCATCCAAGTCATAAACTGTATTGATTTTCCCGGAAAGCACACTCACAAAAGTTGGGTTTTCTGAATATTTCCTAATTACAGTTGGTCTGGAATCATCAATTTCTGAACTCATTAATATGGGTTTCATGGAAAATAATGATCTTTCATATTGAAATCCATACTCTTCCAACATGTATTTTCTCGCAAGCTTAGCCATATAGGGAAATGCCGTTAAAGGTTTTGCCGGACAATCATTACAATTCCCCAGTTGAGCCCTAGAACAAAAGCCATTGCTATGTTCTTGACAGGAAAATGCAGGTACTTCATCATAACTCGTCATATGAGGTGTGAAAGTCACCGATGTTAAGGAATGATATCCTGTTTTTCCAAAAGGCATAATGGAGAAAAACGGTCCATCCATAACCGTAATCCCTATTTCCTTCAATTTATCACCAACCGTACAAAGAATAATTTCACATAACTCATACTTGATTTTAAAGCTTTCAAAGCCAAATAACTCAAGAATCTGATTTGTTCCTGCATAAGTAGCATTTAGAACAAAATTTGATTTATACGTTTTACCATCTTCTGTATGTATAACATAGGCATCACTTTCTTTATCAACCGAGGACGCCTTTACTCCATAGCTTATGACTACATTTGAAGCATATTTTTCCAATTCCCGCAGCAGGTAATCTCTTAAAATCATAGCATCATAAGTATACTCTCTTGTTCTAAATACTCCATCACACATTGATTCCTTGAAATACTTTTTGGGAGGTAGTTCTTCGCAGGGAATATTGGCAGCTGAGCAAAATTCTTGGAACTGTTTACTATTTGACCAGGAATATTCACCGGAAGTCGCATAAATCTGTTGAAATTCTTTATTGATACAGAAGGCATAGTCCTGATTAAATCGTTCAAAATAGCTTGCAGACTTTAAAGCTGTAGATAAAGATCTCGGATAATGATACCCCTGATGGACACGTGCTTGATTGATATAGCTTGCTCTACAGAATGCTGCTTGATCACATTCCAAAACAAGAATTTTTTGTTCCTGTTTTGCACAAAACAATGCAGAATACAATCCATAGAACCCTGCCCCAAATATTATTTTGTCAAATGTCTCCATTTGGTTAAGCTCCTTAACTATAATTTGCAATACTACTTTCACCACACCATAGGCAATTTATTTTAGTTTTATTCCTATACTTCTTCAAAAAAAGTATCCGGATGATTCGAATCGAAGTTTTCATTACATATCATTACTGTAACCAAGTCTTCTGTCTCTGACAAATTAATAATATTA
Organism: uncultured Oribacterium sp.; assembly: GCF_902481605.1. NCBI lineage: Bacteria > Bacillati > Bacillota > Clostridia > Lachnospirales > Lachnospiraceae > Oribacterium > uncultured Oribacterium sp. Next base: position 35,933 of record NZ_CABSXI010000010.1, read on the forward strand.
TGTGTCCAGCCAGGAATCATATAAACAGCTTCAATCTTGTCTCCGCTTACATCAAATACGACTTTTTCACCGGTATTAATATTTCTTTCCTCAATCCGTCCATGACCTGAAACAACAATAAACTGTTCCCATTTACTGTTATGCCAGTGTTGCCCCTTAGTGATTCCGGGTTTGCTGATATTCACGGATACTTGCCCATGATTCTTCGTATGCAAGAGCTCCGTAAAGCTCCCTCTATTATCCACATTCATTTTCAATGCATAAGAAAAATCTTTTTCCGGAAGGTAAGTCAGGTATAAGGAAAATAATTTTTTTGCAAAAGAACCTTCCGGAATCTCCGGCATCATTCCGGTCTTCGGTTGATTTTTAAACTCTTTTAGCAAGTCAATGATTTCTCCTAAAGTGACTTTGTGTGTTATAGGAACAGTACAATATTTTCCATTGTCATCCAAAATAGTTTCTGTACCGGAGAATTCACAATGCTGCTCTTTCCCTTCTAATAGGTCAAACATTCCCTTTATCAAATCATCGATATAAAGAAGTTCCAATTCTGTATTTCTATCATTCACAGTAAATTCTTCATCATTGGCAATGGCCCAGCAAAAAGTTGATACCGCAGAGTTATACTTTGGTCTGCTGTGCCCCATAAGATTAGGAAAACGGTAAACATACACCTTCGCACCGGTTTCTTTTCCATAGGAAAAAAACAGCTCCTCTCCGGCTTTTTTACTTCTTCCGTATTCTGAATCACCAAATCGTCCTGACAAAGTGGCCTGTATAGAAGAAGAAAGCATTACACCGGCCTTATTACCATACTTTTTCAAAGTGTCTAAAAGTTTAGAGGAGAAGCCAAAGTTTCCCTCCATAAACTCTTCTACCCTCTCCGGACGATTTACCCCTGCAAGATGAAAAACAAAATCCGCTTTTTGACAATACTCCTCAAGCTCAGCTTCACCGGAATCCTGATCATATTCATAGATTTCAGAAATGGAAATCTTCTCTCTCGTTCTATTTTTTCCATCCCTAATATTTTTTAAATTATTGACAAGAGCGGTTCCTACCATCCCTTTAGCACCGGTGACTAATATATTCATCGTTTTTCCCTCCCAAGTTCAAAACAAGCCTCTAACCCATTTTTACACTACACTATTTTCTTTCCAAACATTAATTGGCTAACCTTATTTTTCTGAAAGCAAAAAATGATTATCAGACTAAAGAGAAAACAACATACAAAATTAAATATCACCTTAAATATAGGGATTGATACCCCATATGTTCCCAAAAAGAAGCTATGGAGAACATAAATTTCTAACGTATGCTTTCCCAAAAAGATAATCCCGTTATTTATCGCTTCATTTTTTACTAAATAATCCATAAAGTAAGCTATAGAGGCTGTGATAAAAATTCCACCAAAAGAAATAATTGTATTATATGTTGTAATACAATTGTTATACAAAAATGTATATTGCCAACTGCTATTTTCAAATACATTGCGAATACATTGGTCTAATAAATCTCGAAATGGATAGTCTCCTAAAAACCTCCAATACTGTACCGTAAATAACCATACGACACCACAAAGAATCCCGAGAATAATAGCAGGTCGCTTAACGAAAGCTTTGTATTTACTAAGATAATAACCTATAAAATAGAACTTTGCATGATGTACTAAAAGAGGTATCCCCAGAAATGGAATTCTACTCTTACTGAGCAACAATATAACAATAAATACAACAATCTCTCCATGCTCAATTTTGAAGAAGTTAGCTACAATGGTACAGCAATAATTTACTATGCATAGCAAGAACAAAACCCATAAAAACCAATGTGCTTTATCAGGGCTAATAAGTACCTCTTTTACATAAGTAATAACTCCTCCTCTCCATCCATGGTTAAACATAAACGGTATAAATACCCATGTCCAAAATGGTATAGCAAGACCCAGAAATCTCAATTTCAGCCACGATAAGTTAATCTTTCTATCCTTCTTATATGTCACGAGTCCACTGATAAACATAAAAAGAGGCATATGAAATGAATAAATAATATTAAATGCATTTACGTGAAAAAAATCAGTATATGAAGCTTGTATGGCATGTCCCAAAACCACCAATATAATCGCTAATCCTCTGACTTTATCATAAATTATTTTTCTCCCGCTATCTTCCCCCGTAGCTGCTCCTTATCTTCATAAAAATCAAAATGTAAAAGTTTTTAATATGTATCCTTTTCCATCCTATATTCTACTTCCCCATTTTGCTTTATTTCTTCTGAAGTCTTCTTAAAGCCTGCTCGTTTATAAGTAATCAAAGCAGGTAAATTGTTCTTAAAAACATGAAGATAAAATCTTTTTATTCCCAAATGTTGTACGGCAACTTCCATTACAGCTTCTAAAGCGTGGAGAGCTACATGCAGACCATGAGCATCCGGGTCTCCCACCATTATTTTTCCTACCTCCACACTGGAATCTTTAAAATTGTATAAAGCTATGCTTCCCACACATCTTCCCAGCTTTTCGGTTTCTTCTATGGCAAAAATAATTTGTTCCTTATCCTTTAAATACTCCATATACCATTTTTTTTGTGCATCTTCTGTAATGTGGGGAATTGGAGTAAGATATTTGCAATTTTCAGGATTATTTCTCCAGCTCCGTAACAGCTCAAGATCCTGTTTCTCAATTTGTCGTACTAGGATATTTTTATTTTTTTTATTGTAGGAATGTTCCATAACTTTCTCTTTTTTCTTCTATAGAGTAATTGATCTATACTTCTCCATTTAAGGTCTTGATTTCCTTTTCAAACTCCTCGTAATTTCTGATGTATTCCGATGCATCATAATGCTCGCTTGCTAAAACCAGTAATACGGAATCTTCACTAAAATCATACATGTCTTTCCATATCATAGTCGGTAGATAAATGCCGGTATGTGGTCTGTTCAAGCAATAAATCGCCTCGTTTCCCTCTCCGTCTGCAACCCTCACTTTACTTCGTCCGGCGACATTAATTAAAACAAATTCCGTGAGTCTGTTGGCATGTTGTCCTCTAACAACTTCCGCATCAGAACCATAAATATAGAAAACTCGCTTGATTTCAAAGGGAATGTCCTGATTTCCTTCTACAACCACCAAATGTCCTCTTTGATCCCCTCTCTGAGGAAATTCCAACATTCTCACCTTATTCATGTTATGCATATGTACATTCATCCTTTCTGTTCATTTCCTAAGCTATACAGTCAGATTTTTAAATTAAAATGCATTCAAACAGGAAATAACGTAATCCTGTTCTTCCCCTGTCATTCCGTTATATAGAGGAATAGAAAGAACTGTTTTTGCATACTCCTCTGTAATGGGAAGTGTTCCTTCCTTAAGTCCAAGATAGGCATAAGCCTCAGATAAATGAGGAGGAATTGGATAATGAATGATTGTTCCGATTTGCTTTTCATTTAAATATTGAACCAGAGTATCTCTTTCATTTGTACGAATCACAAACTGATGCCAAATATGCGTTGCTCCATCTCGAATCTGTGGTAAAAGTAACTTGGAATTCTTAATTTCTGCCAGATATTTCTTGCAAAGTAATTCCTTCTCCCTACTTAAGTCCTTCAGATACTTTAATCTTACTCTAAGTAACCCTGCTTGAATTTCATCCAAGCGGGAATTAGCGCCAACTACTTTATTATAATATCTTTTTTCCGATCCGTAATTTCTAAATACCCTAATACTTTCCGCTATTTGATCATTGTTGGTAATAATCGCTCCGGCATCACCAAATGCTCCCAGATTTTTCGAAGGATAAAAGGAAAAACATCCAATATCTCCAAAAGTTCCTACTTGTTTTCCTCTAAACTCTGCCCCATGGGCTTGAGCACAATCTTCTACCAGCTTAAGATTATACTTTTTACATAACTCCACTACCGGAGCCATATTGGACGCCTGTCCGTATAAATGTACCACTAAAATGGCCTTTGTTTTTGCATTTATCTTTTCTTCTATTTTACTTGTATCAATATTAAAATACTCATCCGGTTCTACAAAAACTGGCGTTGCACCATTAATAGTGATGCCCATTACGCTGGCAATATACGTATTGCCTTGTACAATCACTTCATCTCCTGAGCCAATTCCCAAAACCCGAAAAGCAATCCACAAAGCATCCAAGCCATTTGCCAATCCAACACAGTGCTTCGCCCCAGTAAATTCAGCGAATTCCGACTCAAAAGCACTAAGTTCTTTCCCCAAGATATACCATCCGGAACGGAGTACCTCAACAGCCTTCTCTTCAAATTCTTTTTGAAATTGATAAAATCCTCTATCCAATCGATTCGGCATTATATATTCCATGAGCGTTTCACCTTATCCTTTCTTAAGAAATCGCTTTATTAAAGCTTTAACTTTCTTCATTCTATAAAAGAAATGTATCTGTTTCCACATTTCGGCATTAATCGGTTCCGGTAAACTTCTTTGGACAAGCTTTGTAAATACATGATTTATTTCAAAGAGCATGGCATAGTCTCGAGAATACTTTCCCTGATTATCTTCGTTATAATATTCATCAATTATAGTTTCAATATCTTTTTGTACTTGATGTGTTGCAGTATCCAGTCCGGGGAATTCGCCCAAAGAATAGCCTTTAGATTCATAAATCCACCTATAATATACCGATTGCCGGTCAAACTCTCGAACCGGTGTAACAATAACTGTCGGACAAGAGACCTTTGCTCCATCCAGTGCACTGGTACCCATGGCAATCAGCAAATCTGTATTCTTTCTAATAAATTCACCAAGTTGATTATATTCCACTTCCTCGACAAATCTAATATTTAAGCTATATCCTTCTGCATATTCCTTTACACTATTTATCGCATCTCCACTTCCTACGATTGTGAATTCTATTTTTGATTTTCCTTCTACTTGTAGATGCTCCAAGTCTTTTATCACTTTCTTCAAAGGAATCTCTTTAAAATCTTTGGATACTCTGCCTACCCACATAATACGTAGGATTGAGTTATTTTTTTTTTCCAAAGCGCTCTGTTCCTCCGGAACTTCAATCGCTATTGGTAAAAGAAGTTCCTCTAAGGAAGACTCATAATCAATAGGCTCTGCAAGAAAGCTATTATATACTCCTACTATATCGGTAAAAACAATCGAGCGATGAGAATATAAAAGCCGTAATGCCTGACTTGCCTTGTACTTTAAAAATCGAATCAGATAACGAAATATTCCTTTTTCAGCATTGGGGTTATAATATGAATCTCTAAAGGCTCCCATACCCATAATCCATACTAAAACATGATGTACTTCAATTCCCGACTTCTTCATTTCCCATAAATCTCCAAACTGAGAAGAGGGAATAATTGCTAAATCATATATTTTGTTCTTAAGGCAAGCTTCAGTAGAATATACATCTACATGGTATCCATATACTCTTAGCCATTGAATCATCCGTTCTAAAAGTTTATCTGTTCCCCCATATAAATTTTGCTTACACACAACGATATTCATAGAAATAATACCCTACTTTCCATGCCAGAAGCATAACAAACAACAGAACAGATATAACAATATTTCCCTGCATTACCAGCCATACCAAAGCCAACAATAATGCACTACTCATTGCCAAGTCCAAAACACTAATCTTTAAATGCATAAGTTTTCTAGTATCTAAAATTCTAACAATTACCACAATAACGTAAGATAAGGCCGTTGCATATACGGCTCCCAAAATACTATAATGAGGAATAAAAATTAGATTCATGATAATGTTGGAAACAGCACAGATAATTGTAGATTTTATCTCCAGTAAATTTGCTTTTGCAGCTGCATATATTGCACCATAGTAATTACTGATGCCTAAAAAAACCGTTCCAAAAAGAAGCAAGGGAATGTAATACCATGCTTTAAAAAAATCCTGTCCGACATAAATCTTCATGATTGGCCTAATAACTAAAGATAAGGCCGCAACAGAAAGAAACAGAAAAGCAGAGTATATTTTATATACTCTTTCAAAGAAAATCGGATTTCTTTCTTTTTCATATTCTCTGACAGCAGACATGATCCAAGCTTGGGTAAAGACCGACAAAAGCGTCGTAATAATTGCAGGAATTTTAGCTGCAACGGAGTAAATTCCCACTTCGCTTTCTGAGAAAAAAAGATTCAACATGGCACGATCGGAAAAACTGGCAATCCACCAGGAAATCGCATTAAACATCAGAGGAATAGAATAACTCAGCATTCTTTTTAGTAGCGCTTTATCTAAAGGCTGATTTAGCTTGAAGTTTCTGTATATACCTCCCACAAAGAATAAAAACGTAATGGAAACACAAGTCCCTATTAATTCTGCCAGAAAATATCCCTGAAGCCCTATTTTTAAAATAGAAATAAAATAAATATCCAAGATAGCCGTAACAAATGCGGTTAGTGCGCTATCCATGGAATATACACTTACACGGTTTTGGGATTTAACATAAAGAGAAGAATTCACTCTGATACTTTGCAAAACAATCATCAGAACCACATAAGGACTGTATTCTCTGATTGATTTATAAAAATACAGCAATGGAGATAGTATGATTGTTAGTAATGTCGCAAAAGCCAAAATGATGGTCGAGCATTGAATCAAGTCTGTTTTATTTGTTTCTTCACTGAGACCAAAACGTAATACTGAATCGGAAAGTTCAAGTGTTACAATCGGCACCATCAGCCCAACAAAAGTAACCACAAGATCAATAACACCATATTGTCCGGTAGTTAAGACATTGGTAAAATACGGTAACAGTAAGAACTGGACGCCCTTAGCGCCAACCAAACCAAAGCCCAATGCAAATATATTTTTTAGTAAATCATAATACTTCTTTTTATTTCCCATTCTTTAACTCTATACCAACAAAATACAAACTTGCCATGATACTCTTTCTGTTTAGATACCTTTTTGTGCGCAATACTTTTCCACTTCTCTCTGCATTTCGGGAATTTCCATCAACTTATCCATTGTTTCAGCAACACTAAGCATTCTTGTATTGCTACTATTAAATTCATTGATTCCGTTTCTCTTGGTTCCCTTGGATAAGTAGTTATCATAATTTAAGTCTCTTTTATCGCTAGGCACTCTATAAAAGTTTCCCATATCTATGGCACTTGCACATTCTTCATTAGTCAATAAGGTCTCATACATTTTTTCTCCATGTCTAAGACCTATAACCACATTTTCCTTTTGATAATGAAAAAGATTTTTTATCGCAGAAGCCAAAACATCTATAGTCGTTGCTGAAGCTTTCTGAACCAGAATATCTCCCGACTGGCCATTTTCAAAAGCAAACATCACCAAGTCCACAGCTTCATCCAGAGACATAATAAATCTGGTCATGCTGGGCTCTGTTAGTGTCAATGCTTTTTCTTGCTTGATTTGGCTAATAAAAAGAGGAATTACGGAGCCTCTGGAATACATGACATTTCCATATCTGGTACAAACAATAGAGGTATTCTGCGGGTCTACCGTTCTGGACTTGGCAACTGCAATTTTCTCCATCATGGCCTTACTCACCCCCATTGCATTGATAGGGTAAGCCGCCTTATCCGTCGATAAACAGATTACTTTTTTTACGCCTTTTGCTATAGCTGCCGTTAATACATTATCTGTCCCAATGACATTTGTTTTCACTGCTTCCAAGGGGAAAAATTCACAGCTGGGAACTTCTTTTAACGCCGCTGCATGGAAAACAAAATCAACACCAAACATAGCATCCTCTAAAGAAGATAAATTTCTAACATCTCCAATATAATACTTAATCTTATCATTATTGTAGAGGTGTCTCATATCATCTTGCTTTAGTTCATCTCGGCTAAAGATTCTGATTTCTTTTATGTCTGTATCAATAAATCTTCTGAGAACAGCATTGCCAAAGGAACCTGTTCCTCCGGTAATTAATAATGTTTTATTTGCAAAAATTGACATGATAACCTCCTTAAATATAAACACCTACTCTACTAAGCATCTTTCTGTATATAATTCTCAGTCTTCGAATTACTCTTTGTACAAAACTAATCTGCATGAAGCCTTTATAAATGATATCCTTGCCATCAAAAATATCTTTATAATAAGATTCCAGCCCCAACCTTTTGATTTCATTGCCATTCCAGCAACCTCTAACCAACAGCCAACCTCTCCCATATCGATAAGGGCTGTTTTGATCTGAAGGAATACAGAGAAATTGATATTTAGCATATTTTCTGGCACGAATCGATCCAAATAGCTCCGTTTCCCAAGGAGTTTCTTTATCTCGTAGCAAAGCACACAAAATCGATTTATTCCACAAGCCTACCTGCATATTCAGTAAATAATCTCCCCTGCTTTTCCTCCTCATCAGCCCCGGATATGTACTCGGGAAATTAGCTTTGTCATAAATTTCAGCCAGACTGATGGTTACGATATCCTGATTTTCTTTCATATAAGCAATATAAGTTTCTATTTTATGAAAATCCACAGGAGCTTCCGGAAGAAAATCATCCAAAATAATCAGTACCCGTTCTTCTTTTAAAGACATTAAATAGGATTTAATTCTCTTTGCCCATTGCTTTTCATTAGAGTTTAAGGTAGATACTCCCTCATACCGAACTGTGGATTTTTCCAAACCAAGATAAATAGGATACTTACAATTCGGCCAAAATTTTTTTAAAAAATCAAAAAATATATTCAATACACTGATGTTCTTATCACATCCCAGAACCAATATAGCACAAGAATTATCCATTCTTATTTCCTCCAGTTTTCATCATTCTTCCCTCTTTATACATCGTATACGTATGTAATAGCAAAAGAATAACGGTAGTTGAAATGCATTTCATTACAAAGTCTTTTATACTGGATCTTCCCAGATATACAAGATTCGGAACAGTCATAAACAAGAGAAGATTGGCATAAAAACTTGCCTTTTTTGATTTTACAATATAATTATATGCACTTTCAAGAAATCCTATACAAATCCCTGCTATCGTTAAGAAACAAAAGCTTAAAGCAATTCCTCCCAAATATATTTCCCCAAAAAAACTTGATCCAAATCCACCTCTCTCAAATCCTGTCCCTCTGACACGATCCACTACTATACCATAGTCATTTCGAGTAAACAGTTCTAAAAATGAAAATTCTTTTGCAATTGTATCATGAAATACTACACTTCCGAAAACTGACTCTACGGATGCTCCCTGAGAGTGGAGAGTCGAAAGCAATATGGAACCAAAGCCCGATGCTACACTTCCTTTTAGACGATAGGATAATATAAAATTAGCCATAACAATAAGTGCTACTCCAAGGGCCACTAAAGGTAAAAGCTTTATTTTTCTTTTTAGAGAGAAAAAGAGCAGCCACAAAAAAATATACATAATTGCATATCCTCTGGCACCTCTCATCAAATATCCCACAGAAGAGACCACCAATAAAGAGCTGGCAATAAAAAAACGATTCTTATAATTCCCAAAAATCAACCATAACAATAGCAAGTGCTTTCCTATGGAAAAATACCTGTATCCCTGCAATAATATCGTTTCTGAAATCATAAGATAATTGGATGATCTTATAATAGATATTTTTCGAACGGAATCAAGAATAAAGAAACCAAATGCCAATAAACTGCAAAGAAGAATAAGATATTGTATGAGTTTGGGTACTACCATTCGATATTCCTGCTTAAATATCATTCGTGGTTTCTCCGAGAAATAGCATGTAGCAAGATTAGAAACAATAACAATCACATTTGCAGAAATTCCCAAATAAGCTGCTACCAAATGTAAATTCGTATCTGTTATGCCCATACCCACAGAAATAACAGACATAGAGAAGAAAATATGTAAAAGATATCTCATCCAAACAAACACAAAAAAAGATAAGATGAAATAGGAGAGAGGCGAAACGAGACCATTCTTCTTACAAAAAGGGACAATCACTAAAGAAATAGAAGCTATAAGAACATAAAAAAAATGAAGGGTTGTGCTTGATAAAAAAGCCAAAGAGCAAATCCCTAAGAAAATCGAAAGTAGTTGCGATAGCAATATAATTTTTATTTCTTTCGAACCCATTTATTTTAATCTCCTAAATTTCTGTATTACTGAATAGGGTATCAATCCGACTAGCAGTGGTTTTATAGCATAAGCCAAGCCAATCGGCATTAAATGATTATGAAGATACCCCTCGAATCTCACCCTCATTTCGTTAATTCTATATCTATATTTTCTTTTCTTATAAGAAGATCTATCCTCAAAGTATTTTAAAAGAGGAGTCTGAATATTATATCCCAAAAAACCTCTTGCATATAGCCGAAACCATAAGTCATAGTCTTCACATCTCTTGGTTTTAGGTAAGTCTCTATATCCATGTAAGGAAAGGATAACTTCCCGACGAATCATAATTGTCGGATGTGCAAAAGGACTATTCCATAACAAACTTTTTCTACCCGGTTTTTCCGGAAATAAAACTGTTGCGAATACACCATTTTTATCAAACTTTTCAATAGCAGATCCAACCATTGCATATTGTGGATTTTTCTCTAAAAACTCCAGTTCTACTCTTATTCTTGATGGAACACTATAGTCATCAGCATCCATTCTGGCAATATATCGTGCCGTACTGTACTTTAATAACCTATTCAGGGAATAGGTCAAGCCTCTATTTCTTTCGTTTCTATATAATACAATTTTATCCGGATAGCTATGAACATAATTTTCAATAATAGAAACAGTCTCATCAGTAGAACCATCATCACAAATAAGCAGTTTCCACTGCAAATAATCCTGTTCCAGAATGGAATCAATGGCTCTTTTAATCGTTTTTTGTTCGTTGAAGACACCCATAATAATATCTACTTCCATCTTTCCCATCCTTTCTATGAAATCATTCTCGACATAAAAGTACACTGCACCGAGTCTAACTTTATGCCTTTTCCTTTATATAGGCATCACCCTTTATATATTTGCATCATTTTTTCATTAATATTCTTTTTTTCTAAGGATTTTAATCTCTTTTTTTCTCCCAGATGATAAGTACCTATAGTATTTATCATTTTATGCATGCCTTGCTCCCAAGCTTCAACCGTGTTCGGATGCACTAACAAACCATTTTCCCCATCCTTTATCAAGTCTGTATTTCCTCTTATCTTGGACGCAATTACAGGTTTTTTCATAAACATGGCTTCCATCACTGAAACGGAAAGTCCTTCTCTTTTAGATGGAAATGCAAATACATCAGCAGCCTCCAAAAGAGCGCAGATATCCTCTCTGAAACCAAGTAAGCGGAGAGAGACACCGTTTTCCTCTGCCAATGTTTTTAAATGCTCTTTTTGATTGCCTTCTCCGGCAATCATATAAACAATGTTTCGATCCTTTATTCCGGCTAAAGCTTGGACCACCACTTCATGATTTTTATTTTTATTTAATTCCCCAACAGATAGGATAAAGATATTTTCCTTGGAAAGTCCCAGCTCCTTCCTCTTCTGTTCCCTGGAAATGCCTAAACTTTGGAATCTGTTACTATCTATTCCTACTCCCGGAATATATACTGTTTTCTTTGCATGAAATTTATATTTTGCGCGGTAATAGTCTTCTTTATTAATGGTAATAAGACAGTTGGTCCAATAAGATAGAAGTAACTCTATTGGATAATAAATAGCCCAGTTTAAAACACTTGCTCCCTTAAAAAAATGAAATCCATGAGCTGTATAAATTATTTTTGTTTTTGTTACATGCCCGGCAATTCTTGCAATCGCTCCACCAATTGGACTGTGACAATGGCAAAATAGGTATTGATTTTCCAGCATCAGTCGTTTCACTGTACGATAGCATTGAACATGCTTTCCTATTTGAACCGGAGAACGAGAAAAATCTACATGAAAACACCTTACACCTTGTTCTATTAACTCCTTTTTTAGCTGTTTAGCACTTTCTTCAGAAAAGGTACTTCCATTTTTAAAATTACATGCAACATCAACTTTGTAGCCCATTTTCTGTAGAAGAGATATATTGTCTCTATTAAACTGTCCTATCATTGATGCAACAGAAGCTAATATTAAGACTCTTTTTTCCATAAATCTATCTTCCCTCTGTTCTTCGAATAGACTCCTTAAAAGAAAAGATTTGATAATCTTCTATATACCGGGAACAATCTTCTCGATAATATCTGGAAGAAAATGCCTTTTTCCCTAAAGTACCAATCGTTCCCGGCACGAATTGTAATGCATGAATAAGTGGTTTTGTTCCCGGTACGGTGAAACATGTCCAATGATGTACTCTTGCAATTTCCCGAATCATCTCCCCTGTATCAACATACTCTTTGTTTTGTGGGAAAAATATCCCTCTTTCCTTATTTTCAATCATGAGCCTTATAAACTCGGCCAAATTTCCAATATAAAGCATTGAGCGCCTATTCCCTACTACCGGAAAAAATGGTAGCATCTTGGCTAATTTGGCCATCTTCGGGTAATTCCCCTTACATCCCTCCCCATAAATCATAGGCGGACGAAGAATAACAACATTGAATTGATCTGATTGCATTTCCTGTAAAGTCAAATCGGCCTGTAACTTTGAATCTCCATAATAATTTAGAGCCTTCATAGGAGTCTTTAAAGTAATACAATCTTGCTCTATTCCTGAATATACAATCATGGAACTCATAAAAATAAATTGTTTAACACCTTCCGCTTTTGCTTTTTTTGCACATGCAATCGCAAGGTCACGATTTACCGCATAATACTTTGCCTCCGGACTATTTTCCTTATCCTTTGAGTCTTTTTCATGAGCTACTTTTTTTACTCCCTTTGTGTCATCATCCTGATGCGCTACCCCTGCCACATGAAAAACCACATCGTAGGAAGAAAAATCTATCTTTTTCCATTCTTCTCCAAATAAACTAATCGTGTCTATTAAATATCGTCTTGATGCAGGATAATCGGGAAATAGCTTTTGATTATACTCTTCTAAATATTGCTCGACCTGTTCTCCTACGTAGGAATGAGCGCCGGTGATTAAAATACTAATAGCTTGCTTATCTTGCTTACCTTTCAAATCGTCTTCTACTTCTGACCTGTCTTTATCCTTATCAACATGTCCTGCCTGCTTCAACTGTCCCGTTCCCCCTTCTACAACCCCATCCTTCCTAAGCACGGAAAATATAGTTCCGAAGAAACAACGCAGATCCATAAGGAATCCGATTTTCTCCACATATTCTCCGTCCAGTTTAGCCTTATCCGGAATCTCTATGGAGTCTCTGCCATTAATCTGCGCCCAGCCGCTAAGCCCCGGCTGGACATCGTTGGCATTATATTTATCGCGCTCTGCGGTAAGCAAATCCTGATTCCATAGACCCGGTCTTGGCCCGATGATAGACATATTCCCCACAAAAATATCCCAAATCTGGGGAAGCTCATCTAAAGAATGAGCCCGAAGGAATTTACCCATGCGAGTAATATACTGCTCCGGATTCTCCAGCATGTGGGTTGGGGTATCGTGGGGAGTACACATCTTCATGCTGCGGAATTTATGCAGGGGAAAATAGCGTTTGTTCTTCCCTAGACGCTTTTGGGTGAAAAAGATAGGTCCCGGATCATCCAAAAATATAGCAGCAGAGAGGAAAAGAAAAACCGGAGACAGTAAAATCAAAGCAAAAGCGGAGAGGATAGTATCTCCTCCCCTTTTAATAACTCTTGTATAGAAATTAGGAATATAGTCACTGTCTCCTACCGCTTCCAGATGCCCTCTTACCCCGTCTGCATTTTCTGCTTCAAAAGGGTTTTCCACGAATATAACCTTCTTTCCCTCAAAGGGATTCCGATATTCGGAAGATTGATTTCCTCGTTTCTTATTTTGGAAAATAGAAGCCTTTTTATTTTCTAAGCAAAGCTTCTTTTCTTTTCCGGAAAGTTCTGAGGAACAGGATTTCTTTTTCCACAGGGAAAGTAAGAGGGTAAGGCCTGCCAGACATCCTCCCAGGATAAGCGCTATCCAAGCTTTCTGATTGCTATCTTTATGATTCCGCATAACTCCTCCACTCTCTTGCTTACAGTCTCCATCGCTTTGTGCCTATTTTGTAGATTCCTGTTTTGTAGTTTCCTGTTTTTTAGACTCCTATTTCCCAACTTCTCATTCTACAAACTTATTTCTTCTTAGCATTCTGCTCTTTTTTTCACAAGAATATAGGTATTACCTAAGACTTTTCCTTATTCCGCCGGCTTATAGGTTCCCACAATTTCCTTCACCATTTCCCGGATATCCTCCTTGTTCTTGTAGGCAGCTTCCATCAGGTCGTCCACCTTTCCAAGGAAGGCATCAATGTCGAAACTTAATGGTTTTCCGATATGAATACGCTCGTTGGCGGTGTTCTGCAAGCCCTCTTCCGCCATCAGCTTTTCTTCGTATAGCTTTTCTCCCGGGCGAAGTCCGCTGTACTGTACCTTGATATCGATATCCGGCTTAAAGCCGGAGAGGCGAATCAGATTTCTGGCCAGGGTATCAATCTTTACCGGGCTTCCCATATCCAAGACAAAGATTTCTCCCCCCTTAGCGAAGGTTCCCGCCTCTAAGACAAGGCTTACCGCCTCCGGGATGGTCATAAAATATCGAATAATATCCGGGTGAGTTACGGTTACCGGCCCGCCCTTTTCGATTTGCTTTTTGAAGATGGGAATGACGGATCCGTTGGATCCCAATACATTTCCGAAGCGTACTGCCACAAATTCTGTCTGAATATCCTGGAATACTGCCCCCGTGCCGTCCTTGTCCGCATTCTCCATTCCCTTATGGGTGAAGAGCTGGGGAATATCCTGCACCCGTCCCGCCTTAATCTTGCTGTCAAAAGCCTGGATAATCATTTCGCAAAGTCGTTTGCTTGCTCCCATGATATTGGCAGGATTCACCGCCTTATCCGTGGAAATCAGCACAAAGCGCTTGCAACCGTTTACCATAGCCGCATAGGCAGTCTTGTAAGTTCCTAAGGCATTGTTCTTAATGCTTTCACAGGGGCTGTCCTCCATCAAGGGCACATGCTTATGAGCCGCCGCATGATAAACGATTTCCGGTCTGTACTCCTTAAAAATCTGGAACATTCTCCGGGAGTCTCGTACGGATCCAATCAACACCAGTAAATCCAGCTCCGGAAAATTTTCCCGTAGCTCTAATTGGATATTGTAGGCATTGTTCTCATAGATATCGAAGATAATCAGTTTCTTAGGACTGTGGCCTGCAATCTGTCGGCAAAGCTCCGAGCCGATGCTGCCTCCGCCGCCGGTAACCAATACCGTTTTTCCGTTAATAAAGGAAAATACTTCCCGAAGATCCACCTTAATCGGATCTCTTCCCAGTAAATCCTCCACAGAAACCTTCCGCATGGCGCTGGCACTGACCTGTCCGGTAACCAGCTGATACATTCCGGGAAGGTTCTTCAGCTCACAGGTGGTTTCGTTACAGATTTGCAGAATATCTCTTCTTTGAGAAACGGTAGCGGAAGGAATTGCTAAGAAGATTTTATCCACGGCAAATTTCTCCACCGCCTCCAAAATGCTTTCTCTTCCTCCCACCACAGGGATATTGTCAATGAGTCTTCCCCATTTGTTTTTGTTGTCATCGATAATACAAACTACCGCCCCGTCTACTTCTCCGGAGCGTTGAATGTCACGAATCAGCATTTGCCCTGCGGCTCCTGCCCCAATCACCATAATCCGATGATGGCTTTTCTTGTTATTGACCTTTCGGAGAAGCAGGATAAAGCGATAGGAAAAGCGAATGCCCAGTACCGCCAGATACTGTAAAATCGCTCCGATGACGTAGTAGGAAATGGGCATTCTTCCCCAAAAAAACGTGATGCCGATGATATGAAAGAAGGAGCAAATGACGGTGGCCATGCTTACCCGAAGAAGCTCGGAGTAACTGGCAAAGCGCCAAATGCTTTTATAAAGCTTTAAAAACCAAAAAACCGCCAGTGACCCTAGAATGTAGAAGGGAAGAAACGCTTTCCAACGTTCTATGTATATCGTGTCAATGGTGCTGTAGCGCAAATCATAGCGAAGCCAAAGGGCAATCAAATAGGAAAAGCTGAGGGCAAGGGAATCATAAAGCATCAGTCCCAAAGCAATGATATGCCAATGCTCTAATTGAAAACCCTGCCCTCTCTTTTCTCGTTGGGGTACTTTTCCCCTATCTTGATTGTCTATATTTTCGTTAGACATCTTGTCCTTAGTATTTTCCATGAAGAATGATTTCTCCTATTGCTACAGTCCTTGTACTTGTTGCAAAAAAATTCTGCCACTCTTTTCTTCTCAGGCAATAAAGTGAAAGACCCTATTTCTTGCTCCGAGAGGCTAATTTTTTATCTCTACGCCGTGAAAGGGAAGCTCTCTCCCGGCTGCACGGTAACATCCTCCATAGTCTCTTCTCCCTTGGTGATTACATAGTGTACACCGTATTTTTGGAAGAAGCTTCCATAGCTGTCGTCTGTGGACTTACTATAACGGAAATCCTGTACCGCTGCAGCATTGGAAATCTCCCGCATCAGCTGATCCAGGAAGATGGTCAGTGCTTCATTGCTGACATTGTCCACAATTTCCGCATTGACTTCCACCATATGGGTATCATTACTTCCGGAAATCGTCAGATTCTTTACAAAAGGGAAATCCTCAGGATCCATGCTCTCTATCACATCGTCGGAAATCTGGTCGAAATCGATAAGAATTACTTGATCTGCCGCCGCTGTGGTTAAATTCGGAGCAGAATTCACTCCGTACTTGGGTTTACAGGATACCAGAAAAAATAATGCCAGAAGGCATAGTAAAAATCCTCTTGTTCTCAACATGATATCTCCTTAAAAATTAATTTTCCTATATATTCTCTCACATCTTATATGCTAAAGCAGTATAGCATTGAACGGACTTTTTAGCAATTTTTTATGACTCACATTCTCTTATCTTAGAGACTTTATAAGTACCCTATCATACTGATACATCTATTCTTTAGCCAAGCAGATTGGTACCATTGCCTCTAACACTTTTTGAACAACCTTATCCTGAAGATAAAAGTCCTTCAGATTCGACTTGTCATAAGGATAGGGGGAATCTTTTGTTTCTTCCATTAGTAAATCTGTAAAATATCTTTCCCAGGTAAAGTATTTTTCACTCTCTATATAATTTTCTGCTTCTTCAAGCCTTTTACGAATAAATGGTTTATTTAAAATATCCGCATACAATAAAAGCCATTCAAAGGATTCCGGAAGATAGAGTT
The DNA here is from genome assembly GCF_902481605.1 of uncultured Oribacterium sp. Taxonomy (NCBI): domain Bacteria; kingdom Bacillati; phylum Bacillota; class Clostridia; order Lachnospirales; family Lachnospiraceae; genus Oribacterium; species uncultured Oribacterium sp. The sequence continues at coordinate 53,178 of NZ_CABSXI010000010.1, forward strand.
TGATATTTACATTCTCTCTAAGTAATTGAGAAATATGAGCCATTTCCGGTCCAAATGCCGCACCATCCGCTATCACCAAAGTTTCCTTCTGCTCTTTATCAAGCAATCTTTTTTGTAAAATCCCTAGAATATTGGATTTTCCCCCTGCGCTCTCGCAACAAATCCCCCTTATCTCGGAAACGTGTGAAAAAAAGGTAAATCCTGCTTGAGAATCCTCCGTTATTAAGGACTTTACCAATAGCTTTCCGGGATTTGTCTCCGAGTATATCTTATAAAACAGGTTATATACCTGCCTTGTATCCATATATCTTCCCGAACAATGAATCCCGTATACTTCTTCCACGGAGTAGGGTAAGGAAGGTAAATTTTCTCTGGTAATCAGCACATAATAATTATTGGAATTACGAATTCTTTTTGCAAAATCCTTAGTTTTTAAAAACTTACTATCTTCATCAACAAAGACTATGGAATCATGAATATTTTCCAGCGTCTCCTGCCAGTATTTTCCAGATAGTGCTACACAGGCCTTATCGCATTGAATTTGCACGCCAGAATCCTTGCCAAGATTTCCATATTCTTCAATCATTGAGAAAAGCGTTGTTTTTCCTGTAGCACTATCTCCTCGGATAATATTGATATTTCTTTTTATAGAAAATGCAAAGCGAATCCGCTT